>WTBX01000228.1 GCA_013138855.1 Methylococcaceae bacterium | reverse complement strand
TCTTCGTCCTTGAACCGAGGGTTCAAGTGGCAACTTCGTTTGCTAAATTAGGCTGCCCTAATAAAAGGGTATGCACACCATTAACAAGATCCATCGCCGAGGGTAATACAGGTTCAGGAAACACCCGACACACCTCGTACGCCGCAGGAGGTACTGAGACTATTCTAACCTGATTTTTTAATTTTCTAAAACACTTTCTATTTTATAGGTCAGATTATTAATCTGATCGGCGAATTCTTGCTCAGGTGCATCGCGCTTTTCTTTTAGTAACTGAAACTCGTGCATGATGTTTAAAGAAACCATCACCGCAATTCTTTCACCCCCGTTAATTTTGCCTGAATCACGCAAATTACGCATTTCTTTATCTAACTTATTTGCCGATAAAATTAATGTTTCCTGCTCTTCTGGGGTACAAGCAATATTATATTCTTTGCCCAAAATTTGTAAGGCAATTGGCTTTACTCTGGCACTCATGAGCTTTCCTCCATGGCTTTAAGACGGGTAATCATTGCTTCAACCTTAGTCTTCGCCAACGTTGTTTTCGCCAATAATTTCGCTTTTTCCTTAACCAGTGATTCTTGTTTAATTTTTAAGGATTGGTTTTCAGTTTTCAACATTTGATAGCGTTTAAGCAATTCATCTATTCTTGTTTCCAACTCTCTTATTTCTGCGGCTGGCTTTGATATTAAATCGGACATGATATAAATACACTGAATCGTTTAGGTTAGATGCGGATTTTACTGCAAAAGCCGCCAAAAAAGGTAATTAAACCACAAAAGCAGCAAACAGCTATTATCCAAGTGATTAATCAATGGTAGCATAAGCACTGTATTTTTTTTAGCGATACTCACATTTATTAACAGGAAATTATGGCATATCAGGCACTTAGTTCTATTTTTCAACGCTATGACAGCGATTTAACGCCCGCAGAAGCACATGGAATTGCCACAGCAATGCTTTGTGTCAATAGGCAATGCGAGTCTGCAAACTGGTTTTCAGAAGTTTTTGAAGATGTTCACTCAGTGATCGAAGACGATAGAAGCGTTTTAGTCGATTTATTTGAACAAACGCGAAAATTATTAGACCCTGATGAATCGGTGTTTGAGTTTGATTTATTTCTACCACAGGATGCTGATTTAGCGCAGCAAGCGGCATCACTCGCTAACTGGAGCAAAGGTTTTTTATGGGGAATCGGTTATTCACGCTCTAAAGGTGATTGGCAAGGTGAAACCGATGGTATTTTGCGCGATATGGTCGAATTTACTAAATTAGATATTGAAGTAGAAGATGACGACGATGAGGATGAAGATGCTTTCATCCAAATTCACGAATATCTAAGAGCTGCTGTATTAATTGTTCGTGATGAATTAAACCAGCATTCTGATAGCAGCCACTAATTATTAGTCTACGAAAAACGGGAAAATATAACCATGAAGCGCATGAAGAACATGAAGTTTTTCTTCAAGGACTTCATGTTCTTCATGGTTTAAACTAATAACCTACACTTTCACCGTTTTCGTGGACAATTCACACCTTAAAATAACCAAATAGTGCCTACCAATTAAAATAATAATGAATGAGTACTAACAAGGAAGACTATGATGAAACAATCTGAATTTGAAAAACGACGTAGAAATATCATGCAGAAAATCGGTAAAGGCAATATAGGATTAATTGCCAGTGCGCCTAATCAAACGCGCAACCGTGATGTGGATTATCCTTATCGACAAGATAGCGATTTTTATTATTTAACAGGCTTTAATGAATCTGGCGCGTTAGCGGTGTTTATTCCAGAACGCGAGCAAGGCGAATATATTTTATTTTGCCGCGAATTTGATGAAAAAAAAGCCTTATGGGAGGGCGCACATTCTGGCTTAGAAGGCGCGACCGAGCATTATGGCGCGGATGATTCTTTCCCTATTGATGATTTAAAAGATATTCTTCCGGGGATGTTAGAAAACAAAGCCAAAGTTTTTTATCCGATGGGACGCGATAGCGATTTAGACCACAATCTATTGGAATGGATTAACAATATTAGGCAGAAATCACGCAACTGCGTTAATGCACCAGGTGAGCTAGTTTCTTTAGAACATATTCTTCACGAAATGCGCCTCTTTAAAAGTGCGGAAGAATTAAAACTGATGCGTAAAGCGGGTAAAGTCTCGGCGCAAGCGCATGTCAGAGCGATGAAAAGCTGTAAGGCTGGGATGTATGAATATCAAATCGAAGCGGAAATTGTTCATGAATTATCCATAGAAGGTTTAAGAGCCGTCGCTTATCCTTCTATAGTTGCAGGGGGTAAAAATGCCTGTGTGCTGCACTATATTGATAATCATCATAAATTGCGTAAAAACGACTTATTACTGATTGATGCGGGTGGCGAATGTAACCATTATGCAGCCGATATTACCCGCACTTTCCCTGTGTCAGGCAAATTTTCACCCGCTCAAAAACAACTTTATCAATTGGTGTTAGATGCTCAGTTAGCCGCTATTGAATTGGTAAAAGTAGGCACACCGTGGAATGAACTCCATGATATATCCGTTGAAATTATCACTACAGGGTTGATTAAATTAGGACTGTTAAAAGGCGATATTGAGACCTTAATCGAAGAAGAAACTTATAAAGAGTTTTATATGCACCGCATTGGACATTGGCTAGGTATGGATGTACATGATGTCGGTGATTATAAAATTGACGATGATTGGCGACTATTAGAAGAAGGCATGGTTTTAACCGTAGAACCGGGCCTTTATATACAAGCCGATTGCAAAACCGTTGCCGCTAAATGGCGCGGTATAGGAATTAGGATTGAAGACGATATTCTAGTGACAAAAAACGGACACGAAGTATTAAGTCGTGATGTTCCCAAAACCATTGAAGAAATAGAAGCACTAATGCAGGAAGACTAATGCAATATGATTATGATTTATTAATAGGTGGTGGCGGTCTGGCGGGTAATTGTCTGGCTTTGGCGTTAAAAGACAGCGGTTTAAATATCGCCCTGATTGAAGCGGTCAGCCGCCAGCAATTACATGATTCTCCCACAGGGGATAGAGCTTTGGCTTTGTCGGCGGGAACGGTAATTATGCTAGAGGCTCTTGGAATTTGGGACAGCGTTAAACATCACGCAACCCCTATCAAGAATATTCATATTTCAGATAAAGGCCATTTTGGCAAAACGCGGCTGTCGGCAGAAAAACAAGGCGTTGTCGCTTTAGGTTATGTGATTGCTGCGCGTGATATAGAAAGTCATGTTGCGCAAATGGTCGAAGAGGCAGGTATTAAGCAATTTTGTCCTGCACGAATCATGGGATTAATTTCTAATACCGACAGTATTAATATTAATTTAAAGCAAGACGAACAAGCAATTAATTTATCAGCAAAATTATTAGTGGGAGCAGATGGAGGACAATCAACCATCCGCAAATTGCTGGAGATTGAACAGCATAAAACCGACTACGAACAAGCCGCGATTGTCACCACCGTTAGCAGCACTCAAGCACATAATAACACCGCTTATGAACGCTTCACCGCATCAGGGCCTTTAGCGTTACTGCCTGTGAATACGCATCAATCCGCTGTGGTATGGACACGCAGTCACGAAGAGGCTGAAAACTTAATCGCTGCCTCAGAAGTTGAGTTTATTAAAGAACTGCAACAATGCTTTGGTTATCGCTTAGGTGAATTATCGTTAAGCGCACCTCGCCGCGCCTTTCCTTTAACCTTAGTGAGGGCGAAAAAAATGCAAGCGCAACGCAGCGTGATTATTGGTAATGCCGTGCATCAACT
>WTBX01000302.1 GCA_013138855.1 Methylococcaceae bacterium | reverse complement strand
GTTTTATCTATGTATTTTAAAGCGAGCTTATTTGAATTTGTCTAATTTATAGATTTTGAAGATGTTTTTAGGTCTCGTGCGCGACTAAAAGTCGCGTCTCCATGTGCGCTAAGTAGTTACGATTTTTAAAAGTATCTTTTGTGTCTTCCGTGATGATCGTGGACAAAAATATGAAGCTAATTAAAATATTTTCCGACTTTGAACGCTTTGAAATGAACTGGCAACGCTTGTTTGTACAAGGTGCTATTATTTTATTAACGGGCGGGGTATTGGCGTTAGCTAGTTTAGTGCAACCTGATGCTGTAGTGATGTCGGCACGGTTTTTTTCTTGGTTGCCACTGTGTGGAATGGTTATCCTATCATTAGGTTTATTGGAGTGTCTTGATGCTTTTTTTGCCAAAGAACAGCGCGAATTCTTTCAAAATTTACAAGTCGGAGTTTTAGATGCCGTTATCGGTGCTTTGATTATATTTAGTGTCACTGAAACGCCGATAAGAATTAGTATGATGATAGCCGCTTTTTTAATTGTTCGCGGAATCGTTCGTATTACTTTAGTTTATGCTTTACATTTGCCGCAAACATTGATTACTCTAGTTTTAGGCGTGATTTCAATTATTATGGGATTTATGCTTTGGCAGCAATGGCCAGTAGCGGCAGGTTGGTTTATCGCCTTTTGTTTAAGTATTGAAATTAGTTTTAGAGGTTGGGCGATGATGATGTTTTCTCTTTGGGTCAGAAATCATCAAGATCAGGAATAATATCGGTTATATTCACCTAAACTAGACTACAATATAATAATTAAAACCGCACAATAATAGTGCAAAAATAATAGAATTAAATCTTCTTTGAAAACCTCATAATTCACCGCTTTATTTGCTGAAACAAGGAAAGTGCGGTTACAACACAGAACAGGTCGTTAACGTGACATCATCAAATTTTATTTTTAATGGTCAGAAAAAAGAATTTTTAGACTGGTTAGAGTCTTTAAAAATTTCAAAATATTGGTTAGATACCTTAAGTATTGAAGATAGCTACGCTCTGAGCAAAGAAATTCTTGAAGTCTTGGAAAACTTTGAACAATTAGAATTAACACCTAAAGAAAAATTATTCACCTTAATTGAAATATACACTTGTTTAAAAGGACTTTGTGTAAAGCTACAAGAAAGTTATATAAAATCTCAGTTTCCATTAGCTGATCAGGATCAAGAGTATGCAGACCTTATTAGTAATGCCTATATGGCGTTAGCAAAATCTTATTATGAAATTATTAATGCTGATAGTGTTGTTAAATTATCAAAAAAACATATTGCATTAACAATATGCAGAGGTTTTCAAGCTTTAAATAATGCCTTAGTAAATTACTCCGAAATATATAAGTCTCTTCCTAATGAATTTTGGCCGTTGTATTATCGCCTATATAGTAATGCGGAAATTTTTACAGTGATGAATGTAAAGGTAAAAATGGATGAGGGTGTTTTTTCCATTGCACTTTTATTAAAGAAAGTGCTTATTTTATATATTATTGACACCAATCAATTAACACCAAGAGAAATAAGAGAGATTGATAATTATGCTATAAAAATAGCACAATATGTTGATTTAAAAAAAGAGTCAATGGAAGAACTTAACCGAGGTGTCGGTTTTTATTTTGAAAAAGATATTCAGCCTGAAATTTTAAAACCAGAAACAACAAAACCTTCTCAAAGCTTACGTTTTATTAATATCGTTTATATTATAAAAGTCATTCAATTTCTTATTTATGAAGAGACAGAAAATAAACATAAACACCCTGTTAATATTGAATTACTTAAATATGTCATAAAGGGGGTAATTGAAAAACAACAAGATAAGTCTCAAGCCCAGATCCATAAAAAATATAGCTGTTATGCGTTAATAGGTATTTACAATATTATCGACTTTTTACTTGAAAAAGAAGATAAAATGGAAACAGAGAGGCATCGTATAGAAAAAGCGGATTTTAAACACAAAGATAAGGAAGAGGATGAAATAGACAGTTTACAACTCATGCTTGATTGGGATGAAAATAAAGTGGATTCCGAAGTCCAACAAAGTAGTTCTCTCATTAAAAATTTACAAATTATTGGTAGTAGCATTGAGGGTTATCAGCTTTTTTGGGAACAGCAATCAGGTATTGAATTACAAATAGGGCAAGTAATAGGTATTATTCCTGATTTTCGCACTTCACGAAATAGGCTGGAAATTGGTTTAATTCGTCGAATAACGATTAGGGAGGATGGCATAATATTTAATGTTGAACTGTTAGGGCTAGAATCAACCTTAATTCAAATAGAAAAAGAAGACAGTTTTGAAGCAAGTGAGTGGGAGTTGTTTTTATTTGGCTCTCCCAAATATGATGTTAGTATTTTATATAATAGAGAACATGAGTATCAAGTAGGAGAAGATATTTCTGTATTACTTAGAAATAAAAAGATTTCCTGTAAATTAGGTAATATTTTAAATTCAACACCTTTAGTCAATCATATTACATTATCTTATTTATAAGCGAGTATTAACTTGTTTGCATAGTGAATTATTATGAATAAATATATTATCAGTCTCTTGCTATCATTTGTTTGTTTTCCTTTATCTGCTGATATTCCTGCTTCACAAATAGCGGAAGTCGAACACTTATTAAATTTCATTAAAAAAAGTCCATGTATTATTAATAGAAATGGCTCAAAGCATAAAGGTAAAGAAGCCGTTGAGCATATTTTTAAAAAATATGATTATTTTAAGGGTGATATAAAAAATACCGAAGATTTTATTAAATATTCAGCGACTAAAAGCACTTTGTCAGGAACGTATTATTATGTGAGTTGTCCTGAGCAGGCTGCAATTAAAACTCAGGATTGGTTATTAGGTGAGTTGCAAAAATTTCGTGTTCAACAGGAAAAATAAATGAGTAAATTAGAGACTAAAATTCTTTTTGATAATAATTCACAATTTATTATTTCATCTGGTGACTTATTAGGTGCGCCTGTTGATGCCATTGTTAATCCTGCTAATTCTGGTTTAGCGCATGGGGGTGGTTTGGCTGCACAAATTTTGTTTGAGGCAGGAGAAGCGTTAGAAGCAGAAGGTGATAAAATTATTGCTGAACAAGGTTTGTTAGCGGTGTGTTCTGCGGTTGCGACGACTGCTGGGCGTTTGCCTTATAAAGCGGTTATTCATGCGGTAGGACCCCGTAATGGCTGTGGTGATGAGCAGGCAAAAATTGAGCAGACGGTTGCTAATTGTCTGCAACTTGCAGAACAGAAGCGTTATGATTCGATTGCATTTCCTGCCATTAGTAGTGGGATTTTTGCTGTTCCCAAAGAGCTTTGCGCTCAAGCTTTTAAAAATGCGGTAACAAGTTATTTTGCGAATGATCAGCACCGACTAAAAAATATTTACTTGTGTTTATTAACGGATGATTATCCTGTTTTTACTGCAATCATTAATTCTTCTGAAAAACAAAGCTCTTCAATGTCTACTGCTGAGGGTTCTGAGAATGAGGGTGATGTGAATGAAATTAATCTGGAAGATTTGATGGCGGATGAAGAAATACCTGATTGGTTGTAAGTGTTCAGTCCCCCTCTTAAAAAAAGAGGGGTTAGGGGAGATTTTATTAAATAAATCCCCCTCAATCCCCCTTTTCCAAAGGGGGAGGTGAATACTTACGATTGGTTAAAGTAAGATCTTGGGTTTATCTAAAAACTGAACAATCATTTATAGAACGTCAAAAGGGAACTCTTTTGATAGTTTACTATTACAGTTGCCTCATATATTATTTAGCTACAATCAGATCAGTGTTGCTATAAAGTTCTATTTATGGAACGATACATTCCTTCTGTTCTTCGCTAATTTTTAGTATAAAATAAAATGTCTAAGCTTTATACCTGTTTTTTTCTTATTTTAATGATGGTAACAATGCCTGTGATGGCGGCGTTTAATCATTGCTTGGGAAATGGTTTAGACTCTGGACAGACAGGCATGATAATGGATTCTCCTTCTTTTGAATCTAGCGATAAAGCAATTGATTCGCCTTTACTAAAGCCTTCAAACAAGAATATGCAACTGTGTCATGCAACCATGCATTGCAGTTTTCATCTTTGTAATCCCCATCACTTTCTTAGCCATAACAACTTATATTCAGTGGTTGTTACGCCTCTTTATTTTCGTTCTGAAAACACATTATTAAGCTCTTCTATTTATTCCCCTGAGTTTAGACCCCCCATTATCTAACCTAATTTCGTATCTACTTTAAATTTCAGGGTATTGGAAACGCGACTTTTAGTCGCGCACGAGTCATATTAACTCAAACTATAGAAAGGATACACGGCGCGACTAGAAGTCGCGTTTCCGTTATTATGCTTTTCCCTGTTTTTTAAAATAGATACCTAATTTCTTTAAACTGACTTCTTCTGTCAGTTCATATCACTTGTGTTCAAAAAATAATTTAAGCATCGCTCTGTTTTGTGTTGCCTGAACACGGCTATTTTTTATTTAAAAATACTGGAAATGATCTAGTTTTCAGCGTGTGTGAAATATTATGTTAGTTTTTTATAAACGCTATCTATGGATAGTTTGTTTTTGTTTTATCACTCCACTTAAAGCGCAAACGCTGTTAACGCTAGAGTCCGCTTCAACAACCGCGTTAAGTGAGAATCCTAATCTGGCGCAAATCAATGCACGTTTACAAGCGATGCAAGCGATTATTCCTCAACGTGGAGCTTTACCCGATCCTGAAATCAGTTTTAATGCCTTAAATTTACCTGTCGATAGTTTTGATATAGGGCAGGAAAACATGACCCAGATGCAATTTGGCATTACTCAAAAAATCCCTTTCCCCACTAAATTAGCCTTACGAGAACAAGTCGCAACCGATGAAAGAAAAGTGGTGGTGGAAAGTTTGAATGAAGCGCGTTTGCAATTAGTCAGCGATGTTAAACAGCAATGGTGGTTAATTTTTTATTTGGACAGGGTGTTAAATATTATTGATAGCACCCAAATTTTATTACGCCAGTTTGTTGAAATTGCACGAACTAAGTATGAAGTCGGTGAAGGTTTGCAACAAGATGTGCTATTAGCCCAGTTAGAACTCTCTAAATTACTCGATCAAAAATTGATATGGAATAGTCAGCGCGAAAAAGCCGTTGCTGCGTTAAATACTTTGTTAAATCTTCCAGCGAATCAAGTTATTGTATTGCCTGATACCGTGGTGGCGGCGTTTAAAAAATTGCGTGCTGAAAATCAGCTTTATCAACAAGCGCAACAGTTTAGAGCCGCGTTAGCGTCAGGTCAGCAACAAGTTCAAGTAGCAAAATCACGTTTGCAATTAGCCGAAGAAGAGCTTTATCCTGATTTTAAAATCGGCGCGTTTTATGGAGGGCGCGATGATACCTTGCAAGGCAATAGGCGCGATGATTTTTTGAGTATGAAATTAAGCGTGACTGTGCCGATTTTTGCAGACAGCAAACAGAATAAAGCCATTCAGCAACGCAAAGCAGAAGTTTTGCAGAGCGTGTATGCGTTGCAGGATTTATGGAATCAGGTGCGCAAACAAATTTCAACGGCCTATAGCGATTACAGACGTAGCACGCAACAAATAGAGTTGTTTGAAAAAGGCATTATTCCGCAAGCACGGCAAACGGTGGCTTCGATGCTGTCAGGTTATCAAGTCAATCAAGTTGATTTTTTAAACCTAGTTCGCAGTGAAATTACTTTGTTTAATTATGAAATGCAATATTGGCATAGTTTTGTGCAGGCACATCAAGCCTTAGCAACATTAAATGCCGTTGTCGGGCAGGAGAGCCTTTATGAGTAAATTATTATTGATTATTTTTATCTCCTTATTGATAGGGTTAGGGGCAGGTTTTGGTCTATCTCGTTTTTGGCTACCTGAAATGGCTTCAGAAACTCAAACAACAGAAACGGCTAAAAAACCTTTATATTATCGTCATCCTATGAACCCAGATGTTACTTCACCTGTCCCTGCTAAAGGTTCAATGGGGATGGATTATATTGCGGTTTATGCGGAAGATGACAAGGTAAAAGAAAAAATAGGAACGGTAACCATAGACCCTGTGGTTGAACAAAATATTGGTGTGCGTACAGCGTATGTTATACGGCAGGATTTGGCGCGTAATGTGCGAGCCGTTGGACGAGTTGCCTATAACGAAGAACTGATGGTGCATTTGCATCCTAAAACAGAAGGCTGGATAGATCAATTACACGTTGATAAAACGGGACAGAAAGTTAAAAAAAATGCGCGTTTATTAAGTATTTATTCGCCACAATTAGTCACCAGTCAGCAAGAATATATTTTGGCATTGAATAATTTAAAAATCCTGAAAGAGAGTTCGATTGCTGAAATTCGTCAGGGCGCAGAAGATTTAGTCAGCAGTGCTAGACAACGTTTAAAGTTTCTCGATGTGCCTAATCATCAGTTATATCAGCTTGAACAGACTCAAAAAATTAAAAAAAACTTGCATATACATAGCCCAGAAGCAGGGATTGTGATGAAAATTGGCGCGAGAGAAGGACAATACGTTACCCCTGCCACTGAAATTTATATGATTGCTGATTTAAGTACGGTTTGGGTTTATGCGGATATTTATGAATACGAACTGCCGTGGGTTAAAGAAGGGGATTTAGTGGAGATGCAGTTAGTAGGTATTCCTGGGCGAACTTTCAAAGGTAAATTAACGTATATTTATCCTTATGCTGAGGCGAAAACGCGCACCATTAAAGTTCGTTTAGCCTTTGATAATCCAGAGCTTCTTTTAAAACCTGATATGTTTGCCGAATTAACCATTAAAGCGGATAAACGTCTTGATAGCCTAGTGATTCCGTCAGAAGCGGTTATCCGTTCAGGTGTCCGCAATCAAGTGTTTGTAGTGAAAGAGAAAGGTAAATTTGAGCCACGGTTAGTGACGTTGGGTTTATCTTCGGGTGGTAAAGTTGAAGTATTAAGCGGTTTGGAGTGTGGAGAAAAAGTGGTGACTTCGGCACAATTTTTAATCGACTCTGAATCTAAATTATTAGAAGCGACTGCAAAAATGCGGGCGGTTGAAAATGATTAGTTCCATCATTAATATTTCCATCAAAAATCGTTTCTTAGTTTTACTCGCCTCATTATTACTAGGACTAGGCGGCTTATGGTCATTTAAAAATATCCCTTTAGATGCAATTCCTGACTTGTCTGATGTACAAGTGATTGTTTTCACAAAATATGCAGGGCAATCGCCCCAAGTCATTGAAGACCAAATTACCTACCCTTTAACTACTGCGATGTTAGCTGTGCCTAAAGCTAAGTCCGTGCGCGGTTTTTCATTTTTTGGCTTGTCGTTTGTGTATATTATTTTTGAGGACAATACCGATATTTATTGGGCGCGTTCCAGAGTGCTGGAATCTTTAAATTATGTGAGCGACCGACTCCCGCAAGGCGTTACGCCAACCTTAGGGGCGGATGCTACGGGCGTGGGCTGGGTGTATCAATATGCCTTAGTCGATAAAACAGGGCAACATGATTTAGCACAATTGCGCTCGTTGCAAGACTGGTATTTGCGTTATCCTTTGCAAACCGTCAAAGGGGTTGCTGAGGTAGCTTCTTTGGGGGGTTACGTCAAACAATATCAAATTGAAGTTGACCCCAATGCGTTACAGGCTTATGGAATTCCGTTATCAAAAGTCAAACACGCTATTCAACGCTCAAATAATGATGTCGGTGGACGCTTAATCGAAATGGCAGAAACCGAATATATGGTGCGCGGTTTGGGTTATATTCAATCATTAGACGACTTAAATCATATCCCTTTAGGGGTGAATAAAAACGGCACACCGATACGCTTACAAGATGTTGCGGATGTGCATTTTGGTGCTGAATTACGTCGCGGCATTGCTGAATTAGATGGGTTAGGTGAAGTGGTCGGTGGCATTGTGATTATGCGTTTTGGCGAAAATGCTCAAGCCACCATTAATGCAGTCAAAGAAAAATTAGAGGAATTAAAACAAGCGTTACCAGCGGGTGTAGAGATTGTTCCTGTTTATGATCGTAGTGATTTAATTGCCCGTGCGATTGATACTTTAAATACCGCGTTAATTCAAGAACTGGTGATTGTCAGTATTATTGTGGCGTTATTTTTATTACATTTACGCTCTTCCTTAGTGATTGTGATTAGCTTGCCTTTAGGAATTTTAATCGCCTTTATTCTAATGCGCTGGCAAGGTTTAAACGCCAATATTATGTCGCTAGGCGGCATTGCGATTGCGATTGGCGATATGGTCGATGGCGCGATTGTGATGGTTGAAAATGCCCATAAACATCTAGCCGAAGAGACAGCGAAAAAAAAATCTGAACTGACACAAGAAGAGCGTTGGCAAGCGATTGGTAATGCCTCACGCGAAGTAGGCCCTGCATTATTTTTCTCGTTATTAGTGATTACGGTATCGTTTATGCCCATTTTCACTATGCAAGCACAAGAAGGGCGTTTATTTAGTCCGTTAGCGTTTACTAAATCCTATGCGATGGGCGCGGCGGCGATTTTAACCGTGACCTTAGTGCCTGTTTTAATGGGTTATTTTATACGCGGGAAAATAATACCCGAACATAAAAATCCCGCCAATCGGCTATTACATTTTATTCATTCCCCCTTATTAAAATGTGCGATGCGTTTTAGGGTGTTTACCTTATTTATGGTGATATTGTTAATGGCTTCAACCTATTACCCCTTATCGAAAGTCGGCAGCGAGTTTATGCCCGCTTTGGATGAAGGCGATATTTTGTATATGCCGATTACACTACCAGGACTTTCAATTACCAAAGCGAAAGAACTGTTACAGCAAACCGATAAAATTTTAAAAACTTTTCCCGAAGTTAAAACGGTGTTTGGAAAAATAGGTCGTGCCGAAACCACCACCGACACCGCGCCCTTATCAATGATGGAAACCTCGATACAGTTAAAACCGAGAGCCTCATGGACTAACCCTGAGAAAACAACACGACAATTAATGAATGAAATGGATAAAGCCATGCAATTACCAGGTTTAACCAATGCGTGGACGATGCCCATTAAAAACCGTCTTGATATGCTTTCAACAGGGATTAAAACGCCTGTGGGCATTAAAGTCGGGGGTGCTGATTTGCAGGTTTTAGAAACGTTGGCACAAGAAATTGAACAAGTGATGAAAACCATCCCTGAAACACTGTCCGCTTTTGGTGATAAAGCGGTGGGCGGTTATTTTCTTGATTTTGATATAGACCGAGAAAAAGCGTCACGTTATGGGCTGACCGTAGGTGATATTCAAGATGTGATTCAAACTGCGATTGGCGGCATGAATATTACCGAAACCGTGGAAGGTTTAGAGCGTTACCCTGTCAATCTACGTTATCCGCGCGAATTGCGAGATAATATCGAACAGTTAAAACGGGTATTAATTCCTACCGAAAATGGCAGTCAAATTCCAATGGCATTGGTCGCTGAATTAAAATTAACGCGGGGCGCACCTTTCATAAAAAGCGAAAACTCCCGACCGAACGCATGGATTTATGTCGATATTAAAAGCTCGGATATAGGCGGCTATGTTAAAAAAGCCAAGCAGATTGTCAAAGAAAAAATTAAGCTTCCCGCAGGTTATACGCTTACATGGTCGGGACAATTTGAATATATGGAACGCGCAAGCGCACGCTTAAAAATAGTCGTCCCAATTACCCTATTAGCCATCTTCTTATTATTGTATTTTACCTTTCGCAACATCACCGAACCTGTCATTGTGATGTTAACCGTGCCGTTTGGCTTAATCGGCGGTATTTGGATTAATTATTTTTATGACTTTAATTTATCGGTGGCGGTATATGTAGGTTTTATCGCCCTCGCAGGCACAGCGGCGGAAACTGGGGTGATGGTGTTAAATTTTATAGATATAGAAATGGCTAAATTACGCCGACAAAAACAACGCTTATTATCCGCAGAGGAAATCAGCCTAGCCGTTGAAACTGCAACCGCGTTAAGAGTACGTCCTGTTGCCATTACTGCTATTTCAACGATGGCAGGGCTTGTTCCTATTATGATGAGTACAGGAACAGGTGCAGATGTTGCACAACGTATTGCCGCACCTGTATTAGGGGGAATGTTTACCGTGTTATTGCTGAGTTTATTGGTATTTCCTGTCATTTACAGCATCGTCTTACAACAACAGGAAAAAGGTAAGCAAGCTAGCTTTTCACCTCCAGCACCTCCCTTAAAACCAACAAATAAAATTAATTATTGTTAATTACTTTTCCTTTGCTCGAAAAGGGTATCCTTAGTGGTGATTGGAAACCAACCGTCCAAAGTCCTATTGATTTTGATTCGATATTTTTTCTTCCTTACGACCATTTAGGACTTACAAAAAATATCACTTTTCGAGATAACGTGTTGTTCTGGTTACTGGAAGCGGAGTCGCGACTTTTAGTCGCGCACGAAGTTTTATCTCTGTATTTTAAAGCGAGCTTGTTTGAATTTGTCTAATTTATAGATTTTGAAGATGTTTTTGGGTCTCGTGCGCGACTAAAAGTCGCATCTCCATGTACGCTAAGTAGTTAGAATGATTGTTAACTTAAATTTCAAGTGATCTACCCTCTGGACTTCGATATAGAAAAAATATCAAAAGGGAATCCTTTTGACAAGGTTTCATATTTAGCAAGAATTTAATTTAACAACAGGTATTTTTTGTCATAATAGACTATCTATTTGAGAAACAAAGAGAGCCTATAACATGAACCTACGCTTTAACATGAGAAGCAAGATAATTCTGTGCTTTTTAATTCCACTTGTTTTTCTACTAATACTCTCGGTGATTGCTTATCAAAATATTACCTCTTTAATTTTAATGAATGAGGAAGTAACTCATACTTATCAAATCATTGCGAAGACACATCGAATAAAAAAACTGGCGATTGATATAGAAACGGGCGAAAGAGGTTTTTTAATTACGGGCAAGAATCAATTTCTTGAACCTTACCATATCGGTCGTTTTGAAATTGAAATAGAAATAGCACAGACTCTTAATTTAGTCCGAAATACCCCTTCACAAGTTGAAAAATTAAAAGAAATAGCGGATTTAATTCGGCAATGGCAGCGAATCGAGGGGATGCCTGCGATTGAATTAAGAAAAAAGGTCGTTGAAAATCAGAAAGTATTAACTTTTTTTGAACAGTTACGTCTCAATCCTGTAAATAAACAGTTGCGTAACAAAATCAATTTAAGCCTTAAAGAATTGCAGAAACAACTGCAAGTGACTGAAAATAATGCCACAAATAATGTTTTTTCAAAAATATTATTAAATTTACTAAGCATTGAAACCGCTCAACATGAATTTTCTTTAACAGGCAAAGAAAACGCTTTAAAAGACTATCCAGATGATAAAAAAGCGTTGTTCATCAATTTGGCACAATTAAAACTCCTGTTAAAATCACCGCAGACCGAACCCTTTGAGCAATTGGAAGCGCAATTACAGCAATGGATAGAAAAAGCCTTAATACCCGAAATTTTTACTCGCAGACAGACCAACAAAATTGATGTAAGACTGAGTGATGTCAATATCTTTATTGAAAAGGAAACGGGCAAGGTCATTATGGATAAACTGCGTAAAAAACTCAAAGAATTTGAAGCGGTTGAATTATTCTCAATGCAGTCGCGACAAAAGGCAGTATTTGAGAAAAGCTCATCCGTTAAGTTAATTCTTATTTGGGGGACTGTTGCGACGATTTTAATTACCATCCTCATTGCAATTATTATTAGTCAGATTATTATTCGTCCGATAATCGAATTGTTGAAAGTGACACAAACGGTTGAGCAGGGCAATTTCAATATTCGCAATAATATTGATTCAAAAGATGAAATTGGTTTATTAGGCTCGGCTTTTAATAAAATGCTTGATAGCCTGCAACAGGAAATTCAAGAGCGACATAAGGTAGAGGGGGATTTACAGCAACATAAAGCGCAGCTTGAAATATTAATTGAAAAGAAAGTCGCTGAAATTAAAAAAACTAATCAATTATTGCAGGAAAAAGAAACCTATCTAAAAACAACCCTCGAAAGCATGGTTGATTGCATGATAGTTATTGATTCTAAAGGTATTATTACTTCGGTTAATGCTGCATTTGAAAATATATTTGGCTATTCTACGGATGAAGTTTTAGGTAAAAACATTAAAATGTTGATGCCTGAACCCAATAAATCAAAACATGACCAATATTTGGCAAATTATCATCAAGGCGGTGAAGGTAAAATTATCGGTATTGGCAGAGAGGTGATGGCGGCTAAAAAAAATGGAAGTCTGTTTCCATTAGAACTTTCGGTCAGTGAAATGGAATCCCCTAATATTGATGGAAAAATAGAAAAATTTTACATTGGAATTTGCCGTAACATCGAAGAACGTAAAAAAATCGAAGCACAGATTAAAAAATCTAAAGAAGAAGCAGAACAAGCTAATCAGGCGAAATCAGAATTTCTATCTAAAATGAGCCATGAACTACGCACACCGTTAAATGCAATTTTAGGATTTTCACAGCTAGAGTTGATGCGAGATGAAGAAGAAAAGCAACAAGTTGACCTATCAAATATACAACCGATAAAAGATGCGGGTGAGCATTTGCTGGCTTTAATTAATGAAATTCTGGATTTATCGCGTATTGAAACGGGGCGAATGGGCTTTTCAATTGAACCCATTGAAGTGATTAGTGTGTTGCGAGATATTTATTCACAAACCGAATCTTTAGCTAAAAGAAATGATTTGAGCTTAGGGCTGGCATTAGATGAGGAGCCAAATAAAGTTTATATTGCCGTTGATAAACTGCGTTTAAAGCAGATATTATTAAATTTGATTTCTAATGCCATAAAATACAACCGTAAGCATGGTTCAGTGACGCTTTCAGTACAAATACGATCTGCTAATATCTTGCGTATTTCGGTCAAAGACACTGGCATAGGCATTGATGATGCGCATATAGATCGCCTGTTTAAACCTTTCGACAGGCTGGATATAGAAAGTACAGGAATTGAAGGGACGGGGATAGGACTTGCTTTAACTAAAGAGCTGACAGAAGCAATGCATGGCACAATTGGCGTTAACACCCAAAAAAATAAAGGCAGTGAGTTTTATCTGGAATTTTCAATTTTTGAAAATGCGACCGATATTGTCAGTCCTCTAACTGAATATGAATTAAATAATATTCATATTGACATAAACCGTGCCGTTAAAATTCTTTATATAGAAGACAGTCAAGCAAATCTGGAATTGGTTGAAAAAATATTTGAACACTTTGAGGAGATTGAATTAATTAGTGCAGTAGAGCCTGTCGCAGGGCTTAAACTTGCAAAACAACATCGCCCTGATTTAATTCTGTTAGATATTCATTTACCTATCATGGATGGTTTTTCAGTATTTAAGTGTTTGCAACAGAACGCGGCTTTGAAAACAATTCCTGTGATTGCCGTGAGTGCAAATGCTCTGAAATATGATATAGACAGAGCATTAAATATGGGATTTTATGCTTATGTTGTTAAACCAATTGATATTAATTTGCTGTGCAATAAAATTAATGAAGTGTTAAATCGTAATTTACAATAGAAAACTTAATAAAAAACATGACTTTAGGGGCAATATACGAAATGGAATATAAAACCGATAAGGATTTTTATTAACCGTATGATGTTGAATTAGCTAATAATTCTTTTGTGAAAAATGAAGAATATATCTTTCACTTGAAACTGATTGTCACTTAGATTTAAAGTTACCAATTGTAATACATAGATTATTTTACGGGTTAAATGACATAAAATTAATGTTTTTGAGCAGAAATTAACCTGCCCCCTAAAAAAGTAGTGAAAACGGCTAAATATTTTCAGTGCTTATACAGAAAAATTATAGGCATAATTGTCAAAAAGATACCCTTTTGATAGGGAGAAATGGAGCTTGTAAGTGTTTGATAAGCATGGTTATTGAATGCATCAAAAGGGTGTGCCAATAAATTATATTTTCTAAGTTATTGTTAATTTTTTGTATTCTAAACATTGTTCCAATACCCATATAACCCAAACTTTGTTTTTTCACAATGTTGGGAAAATTATGACTTTTTTTTTTGCAATGTTTTATAAAGCATAAAAATACCCAGTAAAATAAAAAAGCTGCCGATAATAATGATATGGATAAAATCAAGTAACTCATCTTTAGGCGTAACGGCAATTAATGTAGCAACTCCCCC
>WTBX01000027.1 GCA_013138855.1 Methylococcaceae bacterium | reverse complement strand
TATCTACTTTAAATTTCAGGGTATTGGAAACGCGACTTCTAGTCGCGCACGAGTCATGCTTACTCAAACTATAGAAAGATCACACTGCGCGACTAGAAGTCGCGTTTCCGTTATTATGCTTTTCCCTATTTTTTAAAGTAGATACAACAAAAGCTTAATTGCCCTATTTTAAATTGGTAGCCGAAAATCACGAAGTTTTCAACCTGTACGGTTAACTCAGCCACAATTAAGAAATAAAATCGAGAATTACATAAGACTGACGGCTACCTGAAAGACGAAGCCTTTTAGCTTGCTGCCAGTCTTTTAATCGTACAGGTCGAAATTTTTTAAATAACTAACTGCAATTAAATTAGATTATTCAGCAAGCGTTAAAACTATTAATGGAGAATCTAAAAGCGTTTCGCTTAAATCTATTTTCACAACGCAAACAAAATGCAATTAAATGGATAGCAATAGCGTAACACACTAATTTTAACAATTGCCTTACCCTCACAACTGGAACGCTTACAAGTAATGATAATTGCTTTTAGCAATCATTCATTTTCCCTTATAATGGTGGGTTCAGTTTTTTACGATTCTTACGAATAGGACGTTATTTATGAAAAAAATCGCTTTATTTATTCCCGCTTTATTTTTGTTGTTTACAGCGGTTGCAAATGCTCATGGCCCTGTTAGAGGCAAAATGACTGCTTCTGTTACTATTGATGCACCTGCGGCTAAAGTTTGGGATATTATTAAAGATTATGATGATATGTCATGGCATCCTGCTATCAAAAGTGCGACAGCAGATAAAGGTAATAACAAAGGCAGCGTGCGTGTTTTAACTTTAAAAGACGGTGGCACAATCACCGAAGAGTTAAAAAAGCATGATGCTAAAAAAATGATGTATAAATATAAAATCACTGAAATGAGTTCAGTGAAAACTATTAAACATGTGGGACAAGATGAAGAAGTACCCGTCTTACCTGTTGAAAATTATGCAGCAACTTTAACTGTTAAAGCAAAAGGTGCTAAATCTGAAGTAACTTGGGTTGCTACTTATTACCGTGCTTATGTAAACAACAATCCACCAGAAGAATTAAACGAAGAAGCGGCTGATAAAGGCGTGACTGCGGTTTTAACTTCTGGTTTAACAGCATTGTTGAAAAAAGTTGAAGGCAAAGGTGACGAGTCTGCGGTTTCTATTAAAATGAAACGCTAGATTGTCATTTCTATAATCCTTTTTTAGGATTATTTGTTATGCTGAAAACCTGACAAATCTTTACGGTCTGTCAGGTTTTTTTATTTTTATAGCTCGGATTATTTCTAGTTTCTATACAAAGCCGTTACAGACTTGGAACCGCGACTTTAGTCGCGGAAGCATTTAAAACATACCATAACTTTGCTTTTAAGTCTTGATAGAGTTTATGAGCGTTTCCGCGACTAAAGTCGCAGTTCCTAATTCGGTCGTGATGCTTTGGGAATTAGAGTGACTTAACGCTCGACCTCAAAGGTGAAATCGTGAACATTAAAAAATCTTTAATCGCTCTTAGTATCACAAGCTTAGTTTTTTCAGCGGAACTTATTGCCGAACCTTACGCCTTTATTACTAACCAAATAGACAACAGTGTTTCAGTCGTTGATATTGATAACAACAAAGTGATTAAGGCAATTGAAGTAAGCGGAAAACCAGTCGGTGTTGCCGTCAACCCAAAAAATTCACAGGTTTATATTAGCACCCCAGAAGGTAACGGCTTTACCGTGATTGATGCCGATAAAATGGCGGTGATTAATAAAGTGAAAGTCGGGGGCGCATCGTTAGGCATTGTCAGTGATGTTAACGGTCAGCGTGTATTTGTTGCTGATTGGTATGAAAATACCGTTTCTGTATTTGAAACTAAAAACTTTAATTTAATAAAAACCATTACGGTCGGAAAATCACCCTCAGGTATGGCAGTCAGCCCTGATAATCGCTGGTTATATGTCGCCAACCGTATGGATGATTCGATTTCACAAATTGACTTAAAAACCTTACGCATTAGAAATACCACCAAAGTCGGCGCACATCCTTTCGGTTTAACAGTGGATAGTAAAGGTGAAAAGTTGTATAGCGCGAATGTTGAAAGTAATGATGTCTCGGTATTAGATGCGATTAATTTAAAACGCCTTGCGATAGTTAAAAGTGGTAGTCGCCCTTATGCCAGTGCTTTAGCTTTAAATGATAGTCGCTTGTTTGTGACTAATCAGGATGACAGTACAGTTTCAGTCATAGATACCGCAAGTTTAAAAGAAATAGCTCAAATTGAAGTCGGTGAAAAGCCAGAAGGTATCAGCACTGCTCCGAATGATAAGCATATTTATGTGGCGAATTGGGAAGATAGCACGGTTTCAGTCATTGATGCTGAAACCTTGAAAGTTATCAAAACAATTAAAACGGGTGAAGGTAGTCGAGCCTTTGGTTTATTTATTCGTTGATTATTTTTGTATTTTATTAACTGATGTTACGCAAATGAGTGAAAAAACAGGTTTTTTGGCTACCAACTTAAAACGGGACAAAATGAAAGCGCGAGACCTCCGAGGTTTTTAAAACCTCGGAGGTCTGATTCTCAATGTCCCTCCTTAAATTGGTAGCCAGTTTTTTCACGTATTTCTTCTTAACCATGAAGAGCATGAAGGTTTGAAATCCTGATTCTCCATACTCTTCATACGGTTCATAAACTTTGGTAGTAATTAGGTAAAATGCCTAACTTAAAGGGTTTATTTAGGAAAGATGTCTATTATTTTGCCCTAATGCTTTATTCAACATAAATGCACTAAAGCAATTAAAGTGAGCAGCTTACTTAAAAATATATCCAGAATTTAACTGCCCACTTAAAGCAAGATAAAAACAGTATTATTTTATTTGTCCCTGACATTCATGAACAAATGAATTATCAAAGCTACGTTCGCAGTTTCTACTGTCATACTCTTGCTGACAAGAGTCATCATTAATAAAATCATTCACCTGAGGTTTTTTAGATTTTTCACAAGAATTAGGATCTTGTTTGTATTTGCTTTTAATACCACTAATTTCTCTATGGTACTTATCACATCTAATAGGTTGTTGACCACACTTCATCCTAATAGAAGATTTTGATATTAATTTCTTCCGAACCGTTTTTCCTAATATCTTAGTGACTTTGTATTTGTTTAATTTTTCAGGATTTTTTCGGTAATAGTTAGCACACGTATCCCATTTATTTTTAACGCTTGTGCATTTTCTTAATTTGCTTGATGCAGTACGAAGCTTTGATTCTAATGAATATTTCCTTGCCCTCTCACGTTCTTTAAATGCAGACATACAATTTCTAAATTGTGGCTCAAGCACGCTGTTATATTGCACCATTGCTTCATTATATTGAACATTTGCTGAATGACGTTGATCTTTTATACAGCTACTTTTTATATCTTGTGCTTGTTGAACACATTCTTGTTTGTCTTTATGAGCCTGACTAACACAACTTCGCCCCTCAAGCGAAGTAGGTTGAATATATGCTTTTCTGCACCCTGAAACTACCAATAAAAATAATAAACTAAAAATAAGCAATTGATAATGATTACGCTTATAAATTACCGCATAGCTATTTTTGTTTTTATTGAAATTTATGCTTGTCATTTCATCTCTCCTTTTTATATATAAACTGAGTTTTTTTAGCTAGATAATGAGTTGGGTTATTAAATATGGTGAGGTAGCGTAATTTAATATTACGCCATATCTATAACAGCTAAAACTGAAAGGTTATTACTTAGATGTGCGATACCACACTATCATACTATTTTATTTTGTTACAAAATTTACTGATTAATAGAAAATTGCCTACAAATAAATATTTTTAGTATTTACAACAACTATTACCTTTCTTCTTATAAGGGATAGCGTCTAAGTTAGGTTGCAGGGTATAAATGTGTGCTAATCTTAAATAAAAAATCTAATTCAAGCGATTAACGGGAGAAAATCATGAGGGCAAAAACGTGGATGCTCGCATATGTAGATGGCAATGCTAGCGATATATTGAAGTCTAAACCTCAATTAAATCGAACTGCCAGCTTCATGCTAGCAAAACAACTTTTTCCTTCTGAAAAACTCGAAGCCATTAAACATCTTTCCTAAATAAACCCTTTAAGTTAGGCATCTTACCTAATTACTACTAACGTTTATGAACCATGAGGCGTATGAAGAGTATGGAGAATCAGGATTTCAAACCTTCATGCTCTTTTCATGGTTAAGAAGAAATATTTAAACTAAGCTACACCCATTATGTACTCTAGTTTTATTTAGGAAAGATGCCTAGTTAAAAAACCTCAAAATGCCTACCCTTTTGAAAAGAGGATAAGATGGTTTTTGAATATTGCTTAGAAAAAATAGTATCCCTTTTTCATTTCGTATCAATAGTCTTTAGGTCACTCCATGAAACTTGCTGCCAGTCGGCATAATCTCTTTCTTGTATAAGTTTACGTTGTGCATTAATTTGACTATTAAAATGTGTATATTGCCCACAAAGCGAAAAAAATTCAGCCAATATCACTTTGTAGCCTGCACTATTGATATTACAATGCTTTTTAGCAATCGCTAATGCTTGAGGTAAATATCGCCAATAAATCAAGGCATGTTTTTTCGACAAAATTTT
>WTBX01000101.1 GCA_013138855.1 Methylococcaceae bacterium | reverse complement strand
GTAAGTATTCACCTCCCCCTTTGGAAAAGGGGGGTTGAGGGGGATTTATTTAATAAAATCTCCCCTAACCCCTCTTTTTTTAAGAGGGGGACTGAACACTTACTAGTGCGTAACATCTTTAATTATTTATCATCCTATTACTAACACAGGTTTCAATGCGAGAAATACACGGTTTAAAACAATTATACGACTCTCAGCAAAATGCTTTACCTATAGATAAACTTGCTGAGTTATTAATGGATGATTTAGCGAATTGTCATTGTGTTATTTATGGCGAAAATCAACAGCAAATTTTAGCAAAACTCGATTTAGTCCCAGATAGTTTATTCTATGAGCGTTTTGATAAGCGTATTGATTTAAGCGTAGCAGGACAAATAACATCGAATGAACATCCTCCTTTAACGTATTGTTTACAGGGGAAAAATTTTAGTATCAGCGGACGTTGTTCCGTATTACCTCAGGTCTGTGGTGTTGATTTATATTTAAGTCATTATGATGAAAATGACGGTTTTGCACGACAAAACTTTAGCGTTCCACTTAAAAAACTACCTAAGGAATGAAAGCAGTTTTTTAGTAACTGATGTTACGCAAAGACGTTAAAATTAATTCAAACAGCTTCTATTTTTACCATGAAGCACATGAAGTTTTAAAAAAGTTTGAGCTGTACGGTTAAAAAATACCGAAAACTCGGAGTCCAATAGCTTTAGCTATTGGCGTGGGTAGTCATAACGAAAACTTTCGCTTTACAACTCCCTATCATATCCTGTGTTTAATTATTTTTAAAACCTCACCAATAGCTAAAGCTATTGGACTCCTTCTTAATTTTCGTGTTTTTCGTGGACAATTAATTTTGCGTAACATCAGTTAGTAACCTTAACGAGATTCTCATGACTATCAGTATTTTTGATCTTTTTAAAATTGGCATAGGCCCGTCAAGCTCACATACTGTAGGACCTATGCGAGCGGCATTGACTTTTGCCAATCATTTACAAGCACAGCTTGTACTCTCAAAAGTCGCTGCCGTTAATATAGATTTATACGGCTCTTTAGGAGCAACAGGTAAAGGGCATAACAGCGATATTGCGGAGATGTTGGGATTAAGTGGTTTTCAACCTGATACCATTGATCCGAATTGCATCACCGAACAAATAGAGACTATTCGTCAAACTCAAACGATTAAGTTGCTCAATGACTTTGCTGTCCCTTTTATTGAAAAAAAACAATTACGTTTTCACCGAAAAACCCTTCCTCGTCATGCCAATGGGATGTTATTCACCGCTAAAGATCAGCAAGGGGAAACATTATTAGCAAAATATTATTATTCGGTAGGCGGTGGTTTTATTATTGGTGAAGAAGAGGCGGAAGCTGAAAACTTAGTCGAAATAGAAAATGATAAAAAATTCCCTTACCCTTTTAATTCAGGCGATCAATTATTAAAGCTCTGTAAACAACATCAGTTATCTATTAGCCAGTTAATGCTAGAGAATGAAAAAATCTGGCGTAGTGAAGCAGAAATAAAACAACAGTTATTACATATCTGGCAAGTGATGCAAGCCTGTGTGCAACGAGGAATGCAAACGGACGGCATTTTACCAGGTGGCATGAAAATTAAGCGTCGTGCAGCCTCGCTTTATCGTCAATTAAATGATGATTTTGGCTTAAGTAATATTAATATTCCTACGGGTACGTTGGACTGGGTTAATTTATTTGCCCTAGCAGTGAGTGAAGAAAATGCCGCAGGGGGGCGTGTGGTGACAGCTCCGACAAATGGGGCGGCGGGAATTATTCCTGCGGTATTACATTATTACTGGAAATTTAGCCATCAACCGAGTGAAGCGGGCGTGATTCGATTTTTACTCACCGCAGCCGCCATTGGTTTGTTATATAAAAAGAATGCCTCTATTTCTGGGGCGGAAGTGGGTTGTCAAGGTGAAGTCGGGGTTGCCTGTTCTATGGCGGCGGCAGGCCTAGCTGAGGTTTTAGGCGGTACGCCTGAACAAGTTGAAAATGCCGCTGAAATTGGGATGGAGCATAATCTAGGTTTAACGTGCGATCCTGTAGGCGGTTTGGTGCAAGTTCCTTGTATAGAACGTAACGCAATGGGTGCTGTTAAAGCGATTAATGCCGCGAGAATTGCATTGCGCGGTGATGGTCAGCATTTTGTTTCTTTAGATAAAGTGATTAAAACCATGCGTGAAACAGGGGCAGATATGAAGACGAAATATAAAGAAACCGCAAGAGGGGGTTTGGCGGTTAATTTGATTGAATGTTAACTGATGTTGCGTAAAACTATTCAGGGAGACGCGACTTTTAGTCGCGCACGAGACCTAAAAACATCTTTAAAATCTATAAACTAGACCGATTAAAATAATCTCATTTTAAAAGCCATGGATAAACTTCGTGCGCGACTAAAAGTCGCGGCTCCACCTGAATAGTGACGAATTTATTTTTATTGAGAAGACGTAGCCTCTTCTATCGCCGTTTGAGTTTCTTTAATTTGCTCTTCATTAGCGTTAACAGCATTTCTTGTTTTATCTAAAGCCCCCATTAAAGTGCTTTTAACTTCTGGCTCAGTATTGCTAACTGCCTCGATTTGAGTCGTAACTTCTGGGGCAGCCGTATTAACCACTTCTTCTGCTTGAGTAGTTGCTTCAGCTACGGGAGTTGCTGCGCTAGCTTCCGTTTTTTCTGCATTATCACAGCCTGATAGTAATGCTAAACTAACTAAGCTTATTGCCATTGTTTTTGTAATCATTTTGATTGCCTATTGTTTTAAAATTTCATTCCTGAATCTAATCTCTTCTACTACAGGCCTCCTTTTTGCTAAATATAGTTTTTTGATTATACGCCCTCTTAAATGGAGGATAATTGATATACGGAGCCGCGACTTTTAGTCGCGCACGAGACCTAAAATATCTTCAAAATCTATAAATCAGACAGATTCAAATTAAGTGCGTTTTAAATTTCATCTATGAAACTTCGTGCGCGACTAAAAGTCGCGGCTCCGCCTGAGTCGTTACAATGCAGGAATTATTATCTTTGAGTTCTGTCTTAAAATAAATACTTGATTATTATAAGCTTATAAAAGGAGGAAGTTATGAAATACTCTTTGTTACTGGCAATATTATTATTTTTAACGGCTTGTTCTAACTTATCGCCTGCTATTAAAAATGCACCGAAAATGAACTTGAAGCTGGAACAGGTTCAGCAAAATGCTAGTTATTATGAAGGCTCGCCAGTTCGCTGGGGAGGAACGATTATTGAGGTGGAAAATAATAATGATTCGAGTCGAATACAGATTTTATCTTATCCGCTTAACTATTATGGTCGTCCACAACTCGCTAAAAAACAGGGAGGGAGATTTATTATTCAAAGTAAAAAGTTTCTTGATCCAGCCGTTTATAAAAAAGATGCTGAAATTACGGTCGCGGGTATTCTATATGGAAAAATTGAACAGCTTGTCGGTAAAAAAATACTTAAGCTACCTTTAATTACGGTAAAAGAAACGTATTTATGGCCTGTGTATCAAAACTATAACCATTTTGATTATTATAACTATGGTTATTACAGACCTTATTATCGTTACCGATATGGTTATCGTAACCGCTTTTATTCTTTTCCACGGTTTTATTACGGTTGTTATTGATTAATGGTAATCAACGTGTACTTTCAGACGTTTTTAAAAACACGCCAGCCATTTTTGTTTTAAAATATTTTCTGCATCAGATAAGTCAACAACACTTACTTTATCTTCTTTTTGGATTAATAAACCCAGTCTTTCCAGTTTTCCTAAACCATCATCAACTTCAAAATCTATGGCGACACGGTATTCTTCTTCAATAAATAGCTCGATTTTTTTATCTAGCTCGGCGGCTGTCATTTCGCCTTCGGTCAACAAAAAGAAGTAGCTTAATAAGGCTTCTTTTGCTTCTGAGGCGGCTGCCATATCGTGTAAGTGGCTAATCGCACCGAGGTTATTGTCTAAATTATAGTAATAAAGATTTTTGGCTAACTCGGCCATATATTTGGTACGTTGCAAAAAAATCTTGCTAATTTGTCGCCATAGCAATCCTATAAATCCAAAAATAGTGGTCGCCATCGCAATCGGGTCTATGGTTGCGGTTAATTTAGTCACGACGGTCATTATTCCGCCGACGGTACCACCACCGCCAGTAATGCCTAGTTTAAATTTATCTAATAAACGCATTCTTACTTTTGTATTGGGAAACAGCATTTCCAAATCCGTGCGCGGGATATTTTTAAATAATTTTATATAGATTTTCTCGTCATCAATGCTATTTTGATCGTGTTTATGTTTAATTTTACGTTCGGCTTTACTTTGAGAGATGTTTTTAGCGGCGGCTAATTCTTGAATTTTTTGGGTTAGCGATTTGGATTTTAATAAAATAAATAAACGTCGGTAAATTTTAGTTTCGATGATTTCTTTCTTTAAAAATAAACTTTTCCACTCACGACGCTCTTCTTTGCGAATCGCACTGCCGCGATAGAATAATAAAATTTCTTCAAATTCATTAAAATCCACTGAAACTTTAACGCCATAAGGTGAGGTTTCGTGTAAAACGGCATTTAATTGTTCCTGACTTAGCTGTTCATAATTGGCATCATTTAATAAGTTTTTTAAATCATCTAATAATTTATCTTGTAACGCTTGTTTTTCGGCATCACTGTAATTTAAATTACTGAGGCTATCTCTATCAGGATTAAAGGGGGCGTAATGATGGCGTAATTTTTGGTAATCGGGTAATGATAAGGCATGATAAAGGGCGCGATAATGCTGACAAAATAATTGAAAATCACTTTTATCAGTTGCGCTAAGTTCTTGCCTGTTAGATAAAGTGGTGATTAGTTCTTCAATGTTGACAGGAATAAAACGCTCTAACAGGTTTTGTTGGTAATTTATTTCTCTCATGCGTGTTTGTAAAAATATTTCAATACTAAGTTCGTTATGAACGTATTTATTTTAAATTTTGAGTGAGCAAACCTGACAGGTCTTTTTAGTGACTTGAAATCTCCATGAAGGCCTGTCAGGTTTTTCGTAGTATGACTCGTGCGCGACTAGAAGTCGCGTTTCCAATACTCTGAAATTTAAAGAGGGTAGTTTTTCGGCTTACCTTTAAACCTTGAGTATTTGCAAACGGGAAAAAACGTGTTTTTTCACTCCTTTGCATAACAGTTAGCTAACTATTATTAATCAGCAACAGTTGTCCATTTAGCCGCTAATTTTCCAGAAGCAATACCAAAACCTGTTCCGACGACTAATGAGAAAGAGATGACTAATAAAGGATTATCCCAACCTGCATTTAGTAAAACAGCTTCTGATAATTTTTCTGGTGTTTGTAATAGGTAGGCAAAAGTTGCTGAATAGCCTAGTACACTTGCTGGGATAGCTGCTAAGGCTGGGATATTTGCTGCAAGACACGTTACAACAACAGAAACAGTGACAATAATCGCTGCCATCATTGAGAAAGGAACGATAGAATCAGCTGAAATACCTGCAATTAATACTGCTGCATACCACGCCATGACTACACCAAAAATGCCACAAATAACGGTGTTTTTAGCAGCAGGAGTATCACCACCTAACGCAAAATAAGCTGCCCATGCGATAGTTGCCGCCCAAATAAAAAAAACACCGCTAAGAGGGCCTACGGCTAGAAATGTTGCAAGACCTGCTAAAACACCAATGCTTAAAGAGAGTGCTGTAAGACTATTCATATTAATATCTCCAAATTATTACCCCATTTATAATTATTGAGTTAGTTTTCGCAGTGAGGCGATGCCACAAAACCTAACTTGAATACCGACTAGACACCGCGATAATCGTCATGGTGAACAAAAGCCTTCGGCGATTTAATCACACAACTACAAAATAAGCAAAATTCACCGCATAGCTGTTTATTCGCCTTATGAGTTCATCTCAAATAATACTTTTAAGACACCTTTTTCAGCCGCTTTTTTAAAGGCTATTTTTGTTTGTGCTAAGGGAAAAGAGTCCATAATTAAGTCTTCTGGGTGAATTAATCCTTGCTCTAATAAGCGCAAAGCAGGTTTAAAATCACCACAACGCGAACCGATGAGTTTAATTTCATCAACAACCCAAGAGGAATCTATGCTTACTGGGGCTTTGGTGGTGGTTTTTAATACAATAGTTCCGCGTGGACGTACTGCTGAACGTGCGGCTTTAAATCCTTCCGTACTACCACTAGCTTCAACGACAACATCAAACGTAGCGTGAGGAATATTTGATTCCGCTACAGTCTCAATATAATGTTGTTGCAATAATTGTTGCTGGGAAGAATAACGTGCCACAACTTGTAAATCACAGCCTGTTAAAGCCAGCGTTCGCGCAATGAGTTGCCCTAAACGTCCGCCGCCAATGACTAGAACACGCATTGAGCCTGTGATATGAATTTGTTGTTGTATGGCTAAGGCAGCGGCTAAAGGCTCGGTGAAAACGGCTTGTTGATTGCTGATTGAGTCGGCAACAGGCAATAAATTATCTAGCTCTAGGGTTAAATAGTCAGCAAACGCGCCATGATGATCTTTAATGCCTAAAACTTTGCGATTGCTGCAATGTTTGGTTCTACCTTGTTGACATTGGGTGCAATGGCCGCAAGGCATATTTATTTCACCAACGACACGCTGCCCCACTCTTTCAGGAGCTTGTGGTGCATCGACAATCGTACCTACAAATTCATGCCCTAAAATACCTTCAAAAGGATAATAGCCCTGACATAAAGCCAAGTCTGTCGCACAGATACCTGCTAATTCGACTTTGACTAAGGCTTGGTTTTTTTCAAGTTGCGGAACAGGAATGTCATCAGCATAGAAGAGTTGTTGATTTTTTAGATAGCTGGCTTGCATTTTATGAGGGATTGACTTGTACAATAAAACTATGGGCATTTAAAAGCTCGGCTTTTATGCCTTTTATTTTGAGCAAGTCCATAAAATGGGTGACTTCTTCGCCTGTTCTAAATCCTGTGCCGTAACCGCGTATGGAATTGTCTTTATCGTTAAGTGTTAGCACTAACTCTAAATCATGATCTGAGCGGTCATTGAAAAGTTGTAATAATGTTTTAATTTTGAGTTCGGTTAGTTTAAGGCTCATCTGCTTATTTTCTATTTCGCCAGTGTAAAAACTTATGGTAGCTACTTTAAATTTCAAGGTATTGGAAACGCGACTTCTAGTCGCGCACGAGTCATATTTACTCAAACCATAGAAACAACACACTGCGCGACTAGAAGTCGCGTTTCCGTTATTATGCTTTTAAAGTAGATACATAAGTGTCGTGGTAGCAGACCTGTCAGGTCTTTCGAGTAATTTTAAATCGCCATGAAGACCTGTCAGGTTTTTCGTAAATTTAAGTATTTTAATCTCTCTAAATTTATAGATTTTGGAGATATTTTTAGGTCTCGTGCGCGACTAAAAGTCGCGTCTCCGTATATCGCTTATTCCTCTGTAAGTGCGTCCACAATTAAACCATCTTCCATGTGTAACACCGTATCCATGCGATTCGCTAAATCAGCATCATGGGTAACGATTAAAAAACTAACATGCAGCTCTTGATTTAATTCTTGCATGAGCTGATAAATATTCTCAGCCGTTTTACTATCTAAATTACCTGTAGGCTCATCGGCTAATACACATTTAGGCTTATTAATTAACGCTCTAGCAATGGCTGCACGTTGACGTTCGCCCCCTGATAATTCACCAGGTTTATGTTTAACTCTATGCCCTAAACCTACGCGATCTAATAGTTCAGTTGCTAAATGCTGCGCCTCTTTAATGCTTTTATCACCAATCAATAACGGCATCGCAACATTTTCTAATAAACTAAATTCACCGAGCAAATGATGAAACTGATAAATAAAGCCTAAGGAACGATTACGCAATTTAGCCAATTTTGAGGAGCTGATTTTATTAATGGCGACTTGATCTAAAATCACCTCACCACTGCTAGGTTTTTCTAGCCCGCCTAATAAATGCAACAAGGTACTTTTACCCGAACCAGACGCACCCATAATCGCTACTCTTGAACCTGCGTGAATTTGTAAATCAACGCCTTTTAAGACTTGAACATCCAACTCACCTTGTTGATAGCGTTTTGTCAGTCCTTGACATTGTAAAATAATTTCATCATTCATAGCGCAATACCTCGGCTGGATTAACTTTTGATGCTTGCCATGCAGGATAAATCGTTGCCAGTAGCGATAAAATAAACGCTACTCCAGCAATCATATAAACATCTTCCCAGACTAATTTAGAAGGCACTTCGCTAATGTAATAAACATCGCCCGCCATAAAATCAACCCCGAACATACTTTCAATCGCTGGCACAATGGTTTCTATATTTAAAGCCAATAAAACCCCGCCTAATGTCCCTAACGCTGTGCCGATAACACCAATCACTGTTCCTAGTACGATAAAAATTCCCATAACTGATAGGCTAGATAGGCCTTGCGTTTTTAAAATGGCGATGTCACCGCGTTTATCAGTCACCACCATCACTAAGGTTGAAACAATATTAAAGGCAGCTACTGCAACAATTAATAATAAGATAATAAACATCACCCGTTTTTCGGTTTTCACCGCACGGAAAAAGTTGCTATGGGCTTTAGTCCAGTCGCTAACACGATAACCATCACCATTCAGTTTAGCGGCTAGTTCATGACTTAATCTCGGTGCGTTAAAAACATCATCTAATTTTAAGCGCAAGCCTGACACTTTATTACCTAAACGAAATAATTTAGCCGCATCGTCTATATGAATGAATGCCATATTACGGTCATATTCATACATCCCTACTTTAAATATTCCCTTTACCGTAAAACGACGTAGACGAGGTAAAATTCCCGCAGGGGTGGAATTTAATTGCGGACTAATCACGGTGACTTTATCGCCTAAAAATACGCCTAAATGTGCGGCTAATTCTGCCCCTAAAATAATCTGAAATTTTCCAGCGGTTAAGTCCGTCAATTGTCCTTGCGTCATTTTTTCACCGACTTCTGAAACCTGTGGTTCATAAGTCGGGCTAATACCGCGTAACACTGTGCCGCTAACTTGTCTATCTGCATTAATCATCACTTGACCACGTACAAACGGTGCCATTCCTTCTATATGAGGGGAACCTTTAAGACGTTGTTCAAGTTTTTGCCAATTTTCAAGATGACCATATTTACTGGTGATCGTGCTATGTGAGGTCATACCTAAAATACGCTCACGCAACTCGGCCTCGAAACCATTCATCACCGATAACACTGCGATTAATGCAGTAACACCTAAAGCAATGCCAAGAACAGAGGTTAAGGTAATAAAAGAAATAAACTGTGTGCGCCGTTTTGCCCGCGTATAACGCAGACCGATATAAAAAATAAGGGGTTTAAACATAATGTAAAATTTTAAGTGTTTTTGCAATCAAGGCAAAAACCATAGAGATAAAGGCTGTGGTCGGTGAGTGTATAGCCAAGTTTATCAGCAATTTTCTTTTGCTCATTTTCGATAATTTCATCGGTAAACTCATCTACCTTGCCGCATTTTATGCACAGAATATGGTCATGATGCGTACCTGAATCTAGTTCAAAAACCGAATTGCCACCTTCAAAATGATGACGCGTGACTAATCCCGCCCCCTCAAATTGCGTTAAAACGCGATAAACCGTTGCTAGCCCTATATCTTCGCCTTCTTTTAGCAGGATTTTATAGAGTTGTTCGGCAGTTAAATGACGGTCATTAGTTTGATTTTCTAAAATTTCTAAAATCTTGACTCTGGGCAAAGTCACTTTTAAACCCGCGTTTCTTAAGTCCTGAGTTTCCAAAAATACATCCTCTTACGTTTCCGATAGAATAAGAAAGTCGCTATTGTAGCCTTTTTTTCGCATTCATCGCAGACAGTTTTATAGGATAATGGCTTAACATCCTGTATCCTTTTATCTTTTTCCTCATGTTTTATCTTATGCGCAAATCGCTTTTTTCATTGGCCTTATTAGGCAGCTTAACATTAAGCGGATGTTCTACCATTATGAACAACCTTCCAGGTGTTTATACCTTAGACATTCAACAAGGTAACAGAGTCTCTCAGGAGATGATAAACCAGTTAAAACCTAACATGAATAAGCGGCAAGTTTTATATATTATGGGGTCGCCAATGTTAGTCGATGTCTTTGATAAAAAACGTTGGGACTATTTATACTCTAGTCAACTTAGTGGCGAAGCAAGAGAACAACTGCGAATTTCTTTATATTTTGAGGGCGATATTTTAATCGGCGTTCAAGGTGATTTTAGACCTGATAATACGGCTAAAAAAGTCGCTAAAGAAATGACTGTTGACGTACCTAAAAGAGATTTAGATCATAGCTTATGGGGAAATTTTGTCAGACTTATTAGCTCTGATGATTCTGACATAGAAGACACTACGGTGACAGAAGAGAATGAATCAAACGCGGTTTCTGATTCCGAAAATGTTTCTGGCTCTAATAAAGCAACAACCGCAGCATTAGAAAAAGAACCTGAGCAAATTGTTGAAAAAAGACACGAAACGGTCGAACAAGAAAAACCCATCGAAGAAACTCAAAAAGCAACAGAAATAGAAGACGATGTAACAGAAAAAACAAGTCCAGAATAAAATCGCTTATCAACTTAAATAACGTTAATCTTTGATGAGGAAAACGTTATTTTGCGTCAGAAAATAAATTAATGTGCTTTAATTTTGATAGTTATAAAACACATAATAAAAATAGCAACTTTTTTGTGAACAAGGAACTAAACCATGAAAACCATAAAACCTTATACGACCACATTAAATGGAGATAATGCTTATTGGATGGCACGATTGGCGCAAGTGGTTTATTGGAAGCGTTCTGAGCAAGATTTCGCACCTGATGAAGCTAGAATATTAAAAGACTTGCAAGCAGAAGATGACAAATTTATGTCGGTAACAGGCTTCTCTCACAACAGTGCGCAAGCCATGATAGTTGAGCATCAAGATTATTTATGCATGGCTTTTAGAGGAACAGATGAGATTGCTGACTGGATAGATAATATTAATGGTTTTCCTGAAAAAGTATTGTTTGGTAGTTTTCATCGTGGTTTTTGGAATTCACTGAAAGATATTTGGGACAGTTTATATCAACATTATTTAGCGTTAAGAAAAGCTAAAAAGCGTCCCTTATTTATTACAGGGCATAGTTTAGGGGCAGCGATGGCAACACTTGCAGCCGCTCAATTTATTCATCAAGACCTTCCTTTTAGCTCGGTTTATACGTTTGGACAGCCAAGAACCATGACCAAAGAAACCTCTTATATTTTTGATATTGAAGCTAAGTCACGTTTTTTTCGTTTTCAAAATAATAATGATTTGGTTACTCGTGTTCCTGCTCGTTTAATGGGTTATAGTCATGTGGGATCTTCAGTATACATCTCAGAAGAGGGCGGGATTTATACAGATCCTGGATTTTGGTTTCGCTTTTTGGATTCAATCGATGGCGCAATGGAGGCCATTGCAGACAGGAAAATTGATGCCATTGAAGATCATGATATGAAACATTATATAAAAGCTGTAAAAAACTGGGATTTTAAAACTGAGGAATAATGTTTAAGCCTAAATGAGGGTAAGTATTTAAAAATACTGAGTGTGACTTAACCGTTCATCCAAAATGAGCGTAAAGCGGGCGGTAAGCCACTCATAATGCAATAAGGCTTAATATCTATTTTAAATTTCAGGGTGTTGGAGACGCGACTTTGAGTCGCGCACGAGTCATAATTACTCAAACTGTAGAAAGAACACACTGTGCGACTAAAAGTCGCATCTCCGTTTTATACTTTTCCCTACTTTTTAAAGTAGCTACGTGAAACTCAAATTTATGAGAAAACCTGACAGGTCTTCTTAGAATTTTAAAGCTACATGGAGACCTGTCAGCTTTTAACACCCCAAGATTAGCAAAGCCATATTCCCATAAAATTCACGTCTTTGTAACTCAAAAATGAAAACTTTCACTCGCTAATATTTGTTATTTACACTTTTTTGCACAACATATTCACAGTAAAATAGTTGGTTTTTATCATATCTCTGTTATTTACGGTAAAATAGATACTAGTTTTATCTAATATACTTAATGACTTATGAAAAAAATCGAACTTCTTTCCCCTGCTGGCACTATCAGAAATATGCGTTATGCCTTTGCCTATGGCGCAGATGCTGTTTATGCAGGACAACCACGTTATAGCTTGCGAGTCCGAAATAATGACTTTTTATCCGACAATCTTGCCATCGGTATCAATGAAGCTCACAGCTTAGGCAAGAAGTTTTTTCTGGCAGCGAATGTCATTCCTCATAACGCCAAAGTTAAAACCTTTATTGATGATTTAGAACCCATTATCGCCATGAAGCCTGATGCCATAATTATGGCTGATCCTGGTTTAATCATGATGACTAAGGAAAAATGGCCTGATATGCCGCTACATTTATCTGTGCAAGCAAATACAGTGAATTATGCAGCGGTGAAATTTTGGCAGAAACAAGGTATTGAACGCATTATTTTATCGCGCGAACTCTCCTTAGATGAAATCGAAGAAATCAAGCAGCAATG
>WTBX01000218.1 GCA_013138855.1 Methylococcaceae bacterium | reverse complement strand
TACGTGAATTAGTCATATGAGTATGTACCGCATCACAGCCATTAAAATTAGCACCTGCTCCCGCTCCGCCACAGATGGTTTCATAATATTGATATTCATCATTGCCGAAAGTCAGATTATTCATCGTCCCTTGAGAGGCGGCTAAGACCCCTAATGCACCGTATAAGGCATCAACAATATGCTGTGAGGTTTCGACATTGCCCGCAACCACGGCAGCGGGATATTTGGGGTTGAGCATTGAGCCTTCGGGAATGATAATTTCCAAAGGCTGTAAGCAGCCTGCATTTAAAGGAATATCATCGTTTACCAAGGTTCTAAAAACATAGAGTACGGCGGCTTTACAGACAGCAGCAGGCGCGTTGAAATTATTATTTAATTGTGGACTTGTGCCTGTGAAATCAATTTTCGCGCTCTGTTGCTCTGGATTAATCGTTATCTTAACGATAATTTTCGCGCCATTATCGAGTGCTTGCTCAAACTCTCCACTATTTAAACTAGGCAGTAATCTGCGCACCGTTTCGGCTGCGTTATTTTGTACATGCTGCATATAACTTTGTACGGTGACTAAAGAATAATGCGCCACCATTTTTTTAAGTTCTTGTACGCCTTTATTATTAGCGGCGATTTGCGCTTGCAGGTCGGCAATATTTTGTTCGCTATTTCGAGCAGGATGTTTAGACGATTGTAACCAGTCGCGAACGGTGTTTTCTTGAAAAACATTATCTTGCACAATTTTTAAACCTGCACTTAATAACCCTTCTTCGTCAATGTGCTGACTATGGGCAGGCATTGAGGCAGCGGTGATGCCGCCTATATCAGCATGATGTCCGCGTGAGGCGACAAAAAATAATAATTCGCCATCATCAGAAAAAACAGGACTAACAACGGTTATATCAGGTAAATGGGTTCCGCCTTGATAGGGTGAATTTAATAAATAAACTTCACCATGCTTAATGGTTTCAGCGTTTAATAAAGCTTGCACCGCTTCACCCATTGAGCCTAAATGCACAGGAATGTGGGGTGCATTGGCGATTAATTCACCGTGTTGATTAAATAAGGCACAGGAAAAATCTAAGCGTTCTTTTATATTGACCGAATAGGCGGTATTTTGCAGCACAAAGCCCATTTGTTCGGCAATCGACATAAAGAGTTTATTAAAAATTTCCAGCATCACAGGATCGACTTTCGTGCCAATCGCATTTTGTTGTTGGAAGGCTTGAGTGCGGGTGAGAATTAAATCTTGCTCTGGACTGACTTGAGCTTGCCATTCAGGTTCTATAATAATGGTCGAAGTCGGCTCAATAATAATTGCCGCGCCCTTGATGATTTGCCCACTCGCTAATTCTGAGCGTTGATAAATCGGGGTGTCATGAAAATTATTATTGCTAAACATAGTCAGACTTTTTAAGGGCTGGGCAGTTTGCTTAGGCATTTCATTCATCACCGTTTCAACACTTTGATTTTTTGCAATCACTTCGACTAATAGCGATTCAATCACTAGAGCTTTATCTTTATATCTAAAACCGAATTGCTGTTGGTACTGCGTTTCAAATTCGGTAAGCATAGTTTCTTTGTCAGCATATAACACTGCTAAGGCGGTATCTGTGCCTAAATAACGCAAATGCACACGGCAAATAAAACTAATCGCTTGTGAGTCCTGTGCTTGCTGATGTATTTCTATTTCGCCTTGTTGTTTTAACGCGGCAAAATCTTTATCTAATTGTTCACGACTGACATCATCCCATGACAATTCCAATGCCTTGTCTTTTAATAAACGAAAGTCGGCTAAGCCCATGCCATAAGCGGATAAAACTCCTGCAAAGGGATGAATCATAATAGTTTGCATTCCCAATCTGTCCGCGACTTTACAAGCGTGTTGTCCACCTGCTGCCCCATAACAACAGAGGGTATATTCTGAGACGTTATAACCTTTTTGTACGGATATTTTTTTAATCGCAGTCGCCATATTTTCTACAGCAATCGTTAAAAAACCTTCGGCGACTTGTTCAAGGCTAGGCTCGCTATTTGTTTTTTGTTTGATTTCTTCGGTAAGTTTGCTGAAAAGCTCTTTAACTCTATCGCTATCTAAGGATAAATCACCATTTTCACCAAAAACCTTAGGGAATAAGGGCAGTTTGCCGAGCATGACATTAGCATCGGTTACGGTTAAAGCTCCTCCACGCCTATAAGCCGCAGGGCCAGGGTTTGCACCTGCGGATTCTGGCCCTACGCGATAACGCATTCCATCAAAATATAATAATGAACCGCCACCTGCTGCAACGGTGTGAATATTCATCATCGGCACACGCATTCTTACACCTGCGACTTCGGTTTCAAAACTGCGTTCTAATTCTCCGCAATAATGCGCGACATCGGTAGAAGTTCCGCCCATATCAAAAGCGATTATTTTATTAAAACCTGCGCGTTTTGCAGTAGCGATTGCCCCCACAATACCGCCCGCAGGCCCTGATAAAATACTGTCTTTACCTTGAAAGCTGTGAGCGTCTGCTAATCCGCCGTTTGATTGCATAAACATTAAGCGCGGTGGTTTTTCAGAAGCTAAACCGTTTGAAACTTGCTCAACATAACGTCGTAATAAAGGTGATAAATACGCATCTACTACGGTGGTATCGCCACGGCTGACGATTTTCATAAAAGGACTGGCTTGATGAGAGATTGAAATCTGTGGAAAGCCAATTTCTTTTGCCAATTTAGCAATCATCAATTCATGATTCGGATAACGCCAAGCGTGCATTAATACAATGGCAATAGCGCGAAAGCCTTTATCATAGAGGGCTTGTAATTGTTGTTTTACGAGCGGTTCATCTAAAGGCGTGAGAATCTGACCTTTTACATCCACGCGTTCTTCAATTTCTACCACTTCTTGATAAAGTAGCTCAGGTAATTGAATATTTAATGCAAAAATATCAGGACGATTTTGATAGCCAATGCGCAAACAATCTTTAAAACCTGTGGTGATTAATAACGCGGTTGCTTCACCTTTACGTTCTAACAATGCATTTGTACCGACTGTTGTTCCCATTTTAACCGCAGAAATTTTTTCGCCGTCAAGTTCTCCGCCTAACATTTGACGCATTGCTTCTAGCGCGGCATCTGGATATTGTTCAGGGTTTTCGGAAAGCAATTTGCAAGTGATGAGCTGCCCTTCTGGTTTACGAGCAACGACATCAGTAAAAGTACCGCCACGGTCTACCCAGAATTGCCAATGTTTATTTAGATTTGTCATTAAAAATAATTTAATTATCGCGCATTTATTCGGAGTTTTAACAAATTAAATGATGAAATTTATCTTTATGCTAATAGTCTATTAAGTAACTGATGTTACGCAGAGGAGTGAAAAAATAAGTTTTTTCACATTTAAAATGTAAAGACTCCAAATTGGCTCGTTCCCAAACTCTGTTTGGGAACGCCTATTAATCAAGCTTCGCTTGATGGATAGACAGTAATTAGTCAATATTTGAAAACGCCAAGCAGAGCTTGTCGGTATGCGTTCCCAAACAGAGTTTGGGAACGAGGCATTCATCATAATTTTCCCGAGCTTTTCGTG
>WTBX01000175.1 GCA_013138855.1 Methylococcaceae bacterium | reverse complement strand
AAGTAGTTTCGATAATACCTGAGCGACCACCGCCGATTGCTGAGGCATAAGATAAGCAGATTTCTTTTGCTGTACCAGAAGCATCTTGATGAACCGCGATTAAATCAGGAATACCGCCACCGCGTGTGAATTCAGAACGTACTGTGTGACCTGGTGCTTTAGGTGCAATCATGATTACGTCTAAATCGGCACGAGGTACAACTTGGTTATAAAGAATCGCAAAACCATGAGCAAATGCTAAAGCCGCACCTTGTTTAATGTTTGGCTCGATTTCTTCTTTATATAATTGTGATTGAAACTCATCTGGAGTCAAAATCATAACAATATCAGCTTCGCTAACCGCTGCTGGAACTTCTTTAACGGTTAAACCAGAGTTTTCAGCTTTTGCAATTGAGCTAGAACCTGCACGTAAACCGACAACGACATCAACGCCTGAGTCTTTTAAGTTGTTAGCGTGTGCATGACCTTGTGAACCATAGCCAATGATTGCAACCTTTTTGCTTTTGATGATTGAAAGGTCTGCGTCTTTATCGTAATAAACTTGCATGTTTTTTCTCTTGTTTGTGTTTAGGGTGTTTTTAAGATAAATAGTTGAGGGCTTTTAATATATCCTTCGCTAAGCGTAAGGATTCACCTGCATCTCGTTTTTGAATCGATTCAATAAGGTTATAATCCGCCTTATTGCGTAAATCCTTTAAATCTTTTATTTGGCGAAAAACTCTTTTGTTTCTCGTTTTAAAGTATTTTATAACTTCTTCATGAACACTACCGCTAGAATTTATTATCTTGGTGTAATCTTTTGCACACAAATGAACCGCATAATACGCTCTTCCTATTACCGTTCGATAAGTAGCTTCATTAGTGCTTTGAATATAAAGTTTACCTGCAAAGACGTAAAATTCAACAGGGTTAAAGTTATCGTTGGGCAATGACGACATAATTTAAAATTTTGTCTATTTCAGGATGTTTTTCTAATCGGCTAAAAAAATCATTATCTAATTTTGTTAATTCATCCATATCATCTTGCTCTGAAAAAATAGTTAAAACTAAATGATAGTCTTTCTCGTCCCAACATTTTGTAAGGTGTAATGTCTTTTTAATATCGCCAAAAATATCGCTAATAGGTTGATTAGCCCAAAGCAAAAAATCAATTAATTCATGGAATTGACTGAATCCTACAATTTTTTGTTCAGTATTAAAATCATCTTCAATAAATAAATAATGATTTTTTAATTGTTGTGATTGCGTATAAAAACTCGGTTTATTTGATTTTTTATGATGAGAAATTTCACGGATTAAGCCAACAGTATTAGCCGCGTGTGTTTTATTATCAGCGTGTAATGCTTCCATAACAACTCCTCATGTTTTGAATCGCCGAGGCTTTAAAAACCTCGGCGGTTTGGTTTTACAAATGTAGCCCTTTTTCTCCGCGTGAAATCCCTGTCGCGCCTGAGCGGACGACTTCGATAATCAACTCTTCATCAATGGCTGCGATAAAAGCATCCAACTTATCAGAAGGGCCTGTCAACTCAATGACATAAGTATTTGTGGTGACATCAATGATTTTACCGCGAAAAATATCCGCTGTCCGTTTAACTTCTTGGCGGGTGTTTTCGCAAGTTTTGACTTTCACCATCATTAGCTCGCGTTCAATATGAACCGCTTCCGCTAAATCAATCAGCTTGACCACATCAATTAATTTATTTAATTGCTTGGTGATTTGCTCGATAACATCATCACTACCACGCGTTACTAAAGTCATTCTCGACAAAGTTTCATCTTCTGTCGGGGCAACCGTCAATGATTCGATATTATAACCGCGTGCAGTAAATAAACCTGCAACCCGCGATAAAGCACCTGCTTCATTTTCAATTAGAATCGAAATAATATGTCGCATTACGCTAACTCCCTGTTAGTCGGAGTATCTGTCGCTACTCGCAGTTTCATATCATTATGCGCTTTACCCGATTCAATCATAGGATAAACATTTTCGGTTCTATCCGTCAGTATATCTAAGAACACGGTTCTATCTTTAAGTGCGAAAGCTTCTTCTAACGCAGGACGAACTTCTTCAGGCTTATCAATTTGTATTCCTACATGCCCATAAGCTTCAGCCAATTTCACAAAATCAGGAATAGCATCCATATAGGAATGTGAATAACGACTTTCGTAAGAAAATTCCTGCCATTGTCTCACCATGCCCATGTAGCGATTATTAAGATTAATAATTTTTACGGGGGTTTCATATTGCAGTGCTGTCGCCAGCTCTTGGATACACATTTGAATACTTGCCTCACCTGTGACACACGCCACGTCCATATCAGGAAAAGCTAGTTTCGCGCCAATCGCCGCAGGTAAACCAAAGCCCATTGTGCCTAAACCGCCAGAGTTAACCCAACGACGCGGCTTATCAAAATGATAATACTGCGAGGCAAACATTTGGTGCTGTCCAACATCAGAGGTAATAATTGCATCACCTTTAGTGACTTCGTAAAGTTGCTCAATTACGTATTGAGGTTTAATGATGCGACTTTCACGATCATATTCCAAACACTTCACTTCGCGCCATTTATCAATCTGAGTCCACCACGCGCTAAGGGCTTTTTTATTGACCTTATCATTACTATCTTTAATTAAAGACAGCATTTCTTTTAGCACAGGCTTAACTTGACCGACAATGGGAATATCAACTTTAACGGTTTTCGCAATCGAAGCAGGATCTACATCAATATGAATGATTTTTGCATAAGGACAAAAACGCTCTAACTTACCTGTTACACGATCATCAAAACGCGCACCAATCGCAATAATGACATCACTTTCGTGCATCGCCATATTGGCTTCATAAGTGCCGTGCATTCCCAACATACCAACAAACTGTTTATCAGTAGCAGGATAGCCACCTAGTCCCATTAAGGTATGCGTCAACGGATAGCCCAAAATTTGGGTAAATTTAGTCAGCTCTTTACTAGCCTCACCTAAAATCACACCACCGCCCGCATAAACCATCGGTTTTTTTGCCGATAATAATAAATCTACCGCTTTTTTAATCTGACCACTATGTCCTTTAACCGCTGGGTTATAAGAACGCATGGTGACTTTTTTAGGGTATTTATACGGTATTTTTATATTCGGATCAGTAATGTCCTTAGGAATGTCAACCACCACAGGGCCTGGTCTACCCGTCGTTGCCACATGAAAAGCCTTTTTCATGGTTTCAGCAATATCCCTAACGTCCTTGACTAAGAAGTTATGTTTTACACAAGGGCGGGTAATACCGACCATATCAACTTCTTGAAAGGCATCACTCCCAATCACAGCCGAAGGAACTTGACCTGAAATCACCACCATTGGAATTGAATCCATATAAGCCGTAGCAATGCCTGTGACCGCATTAGTTGCACCCGGTCCAGAGGTGACTAAAACCACACCTGCTTTACCAGTGACTCTCGCATAAGCATCAGCCGCATGAGTTGCCGCCTGCTCATGTCTTACTAAAATATGTTTGACATCATCTTGATGAAACAGCGCATCATATAAATGCAGTACTGCACCACCGGGATAACCAAAAAGAAATTCTAC
>WTBX01000091.1 GCA_013138855.1 Methylococcaceae bacterium | reverse complement strand
TTTTAAAGTTTCTAAAAGTAAAGGCCGAGTCATACAGTTAAATTCAAACTGGAAGCCTTTGTTAATTTTTCCGCATAGTCATGAAATTTGGCTAGATGCTGATGATAAACAACTAAGAGCCTTCGCTGCCTTAGAAATGAATAAAGCAACGGGGGCTAAGTTAACGATTACGGCGGTAAATTCAAAATTAACCGAAGTTGGCGAAAAGCTAGAACGTTTTCATGACATGGATGCTTTTATTTGGAAATTGGCTATCTGGACTTCAAAAGGTCGATACCCTCAAATTCTTAATGCTAAAAGACCCGTGTTTTTAAAACGCTGGCCTAATTTTACCCGCACTATTATCACGCCTCATGCCTTACGTATTACTGCATTACTTGTAGAAGGCCCAAGGTCAATGCTTAATATCTCAGAGGCACTCAATGTAAAACCTCAATATGTATTTGTCTTTATAAGTGGAGCTCACGCTTTAGGTTTGGTTGGACAAGCAGAAAGAAAGTCTGATGAAGTCATTGCTCCACCGCCTGTTAAACCTAAAAAGAAAGAGGCTAAAGGACTAATGAATAAAATACTTGGTAAATTACGCTCCTCAAACTAACATAGAAAAAAAATGAGTCAGTATAAAATAATTTTTACAGGGCCAGTAGGCGCAGGAAAAACCACCGCAATTCATTCTATCAGTGACTCTCCTCCCGTAAAAACCGATGCCGCTGCCAGTGATATGACCAAAACGCGAAAAGCGGCAACGACCGTTGCAATGGATTATGGCATTATGAATCTTGCGGGGGGCGAAAAAATTCATTTATACGGAACGCCTGGTCAAGAACGCTTTGACTTTATGTGGGATATCCTCACCGTAGGCGGTATTGGACTCGTGCTATTACTAGATAATACTCGTACCGACCCTTTTAAGGATATGAAATTTTTTTTAGACTCTTTTTCTAAATTTATTACTGATACCACGGTGGCAATCGGGGTTACGCAAATGGATTTAAGCACTAAGCCGACCATTGAAGAATATCACATCCAGCTACAGGGAATGGGGCTAAAACCTGCGGTATTTGCCGTCGATGCCAGAGAAAAAAGTGATGTGTCAATACTCGTTCAAGCATTACTTTATTCGCTAGACCCAGGGCTTGAGGACGATGAGTAGCTATACGTTAAGCGATGGTTTGTATATTTACCCTACGCCTGCGGGGGCTTATTATGCGATTTCATCGACGGAAGAGGATAAATCCCGACGCTTTTTAAAATCCTTATTGCAGCAAGAGCAAACCCTAGCATTAACGGTAGATAATTTATTAAAGCTTGCTGATTCTGACGATGAGGAAAAAACACTGAAGTTATTGCATCATTGCCAAAAACTTGGCTGGGTACAAGGCGTAGAAACAGCAATGAGTTCTCCTAAGGGATCTTTAGAAAATATTCTTCCCGACCTGCTCAAAAGCCTTTCCATTAAAGGTAAAGTTTTATTAGCAGACGATCAAGGTTTTTATTTAGCCAGTAGCGGCTTTGCCCATGAAGTCGCAGAAGAATTATCTGCCCTAGGTGCTGAAGTTTCAACCCTTCACATGCGTCGCTCTGGTCTATTGATGAGCAATATGGGCTTAGGAAGTCATGCTTGGGCAGTAGTCAATGCGGTAGGCAAGAGTCAAGTCGGTTTTTGGCCTGTTTTTATAGGTAAAAATAGATTTGTAATTACCATTTCAGGAACCCCCCATTTAAATCAACCAGAATTTGTTTCTTTGGCATGGGCGTTAAGTATTCGTTACTCAACGATGGGGAATAATTAAGCGACAGTAGAACTGTATTACTAACAAAACTATAAAAGATAACGACCATAAAGACACCATTAATTTAATTTTTGAATGTGTCCAAGATATATGAACAAACTATAAACATAGGTCTATAATGGCCTACACGACTTTAGAAATAACGGTTTATTCGGTTAAGAAGAAAAGAGGATATAAAAATGCGAGCAGACATGCTGACTTCTGTATTAACAGAGTTAAATGGTACTTCGTCAGATATTGAGGCATCAGGTATCATCTCAACCGACGGCTTAATGATAGCCGCTGCTCTTCCCCCAGCAATGGATGAAGACAGAGTGGGAGCGATGAGTGCAGCAATGCTGTCATTAGGGGACAGAACAGCTCAAGAACTTAATAGAGGTGATTTGGAGCAGGTTTTAATCAAAGGTGTGACAGGTTACGTCTTAATGATTTATGCAGGTGATGAAGCGGTATTAACTGTACTAGCCAAGCCTAATGCAAAATTAGGGTTAATTTTTCTTGATGTTAAACGTGCAGCTGAAAGTATTTCTGAATTGTTGTAATCGTTTAAACCTAGTAGGAGATACTGATGCTTGAAGATATGAAAGCAGAAGATATTGTAGGCGAATATAAGGAGGTCACGCTTGATTTATATAAGCTTGGTAGCAGAAAAATTCTCTATACAGAAATAGAAACTCCCTATCCTGATGGAAAACTCATTGTTTCCACCACCAATGTAGAGGGTGTTATTAGCCATGTTAATCAGGCATTTATTGAAATGTCAGGTTATGCCGAAGAGGAAGTATTAGGTCAGCCTCATTCTATATTAAGACATCCTGATATGCCACCTGCGGCCTTTAAAGATTTATGGGACACCGTAACATCAGGTAAAAAATGGCAGGGGATTGTTAAAAACTTACGTAAAGACGGTGGCTATTATTGGGTGAAAGCAACGGTTATACCCAATATTAGAAATGGGCAGGTAGCGGGTTACACTTCAGTGCGCAGAAAACCTTCTGCCACGGTTGTGGATGAATCTATCAAACTTTATCCGACATTATTTTAAATACGAGGGAGACAAATCATGTCGTATATGTTTACAGTAAGTCCAGATTTTTCACCTGATCGTCTTTCTGGCTGGTACATTTTCAACACATGGATGCAAAGACAAATGGGCGTTGATATTCATTTAGAATTATATGATGACTTTTGCGCCCAACGTGTTGCAACCTATAGCAATAAAATTGATTTAATTTATGCTAATCCATTTGATGCCGCGATGCTAGTACGCGAGAAAGGCTTTTTACCGATGGTAAAGCCAGAAGGTCTTTTAGATGAAGCGGTCATTGCGGTGAGTGCTGAAAGTTCTATCAGTACAATGGATGATTTAACAGCCAAGCTAAAAGTCGCGATGACAGAAGATCCCGATGTTAATATGATTGGGATGATGTTATTAGAATCTGCTGATTTAAATGATGATAATATCGAAAAATCAATATTTGACAGTTATATATTAGTCGCTAAAAGTCTATTACGTGGCAATGATGATGTCGGTGTTTTTTTAGCAGGTTCTTATGATGACTTGTCAAACATGGTCAAAAAACAATTAAGAATTTTATTAACAAGTGAAATTGGCGAAATTCATCATTCCTTTTTAATTGGCCCTAAATTTGCGGATAGACGCGAAGAAATACAAAACTTATTAATAGGGATGAATGAAAACGAAAAAGGCCAAGGCGTACTTGAGTCTTTAGGCTTTAAGTCATGGGAAAAAGTTGACGATGAAGAAATGGAATTTATGATTGACCTCATGGATACCTTATCTGTTTAACAGATTATGGACAATCAAAAGCTTATAATCGCCATATCATCAAGAACCTTATTTAATCTCGACGCTTCACATCATATTTTTGAAACTCAAGGTAAAGAAGCTTTTTGTCGCTATCAAATAGAACGTGAAGAAGAAATATTAGAAAAAGGCGCAGGTTTTGCACTTGTCGAAAAGTTTTTAGCCATCAATAAAGCCTTTCCTGAATCAGCACTGGTAGAAATCATTCTACTTTCACAAAACAGTGCTGATACGGGCTTAAGAATTTTTAACTCCATCAGTCATTACAATCTCGATATTACCCGCGCCGCCTTTACTAGCGGCAGCTCGCCTTACGCCTATATTCCCGCTTTTTCAGCTCATCTATTTTTATCAACCAATGCCGATGATGTGGTTCAAGCCTTAAATGCAGGCTATGCCGCAGCCACTATTATTGCAGGCGGCAATGAAAGTCACTCAGAACAATTACGTATCGCCTTTGACGGTGATTCTGTTTTATTTTCCGACGAATCCGAGCGCATTTATCAACAACACGGTTTAGAAGCCTTCACCGAAAATGAACGCAATGAAGCCAAAACGCTATTATCAGGCGGACCTTTTAAAAATTTTCTCAGTGCCTTACAACTGATACAAAGTCATTTCCCTACAAAAGACTCTCCGATAAGAACCGCCCTAGTTACCGCCAGAGCAGCCCCTGCACATGAGCGCGTTGTCAGAACCTTAAGAGCATGGAATGTACGCATAGATGAAGCGATGTTTTTAGGAGGGCTTCCCAAAGGCGCGTTTTTAAATGCCTTTGGTGCAGATATATTTTTTGACGATCAACAAGGACATTGCGCCTCTGCCACGGAACATAAAATCACTGCTGCTCATGTGCCTCATGGGATTGCCAATCAAAAAAGTGATGATAAAGGGTAAAGGTTTTACCTTGAGGTTTAAGGTCGATGCGTTGATATGAAGATCGCAGAATTAATTTATTAAAATCCAAGTAGCTCCCTGAAGTGCTTTCATCTCAAAGATTTGATTTTGTTGAATGGGTTGATGAGAGATAGTTTCTCATCTCGCCCTTGAAGGCTAAGTCATGGCTAATTCATATTCATCTAATGCTGGAGCATTGCTTGCTTGTTTCTCAATGTTAGGTATGAGGTCTGTTAATAGACGTAGTACATCGTGATTTAGCATTGCGTCTAAACCTAATACAAGTTCTTCATTTTCAACAGTAGTTTCTAAGAAAGATAATGACATTTTGTGTCCTCATTGGCTTTAAGATGTTAAGGGCATTATCTATTGGAAATATGAAGGCTTTATGACAGTTTTGTTGTTTTTCTTAATGGGGATAATTTAAAATAGGGAAAACCATCATCTGTTTTTATAACAAGCCTATATTTTCGGCTAAACACTCTTTGGTGTGAGTTTCTGAATCTTGCTGTTTGATAAACTCATGTAGAGCCAATGCAAAGGGTGTTTTTTTTAATGAAAGCGATAGCTCTAATGTTTCTATTGCTAAGGCTTGTTTATTATGCGTTAAATTAGCGACTGCTTGTTGTTCTAGTCGTTTGACTATGAATTGTTGTGTCGCTAGCACGAGTTTATTGCGTTGTAATAGCAAGGCTTCTTTTATTGCCCAAACCGCAGGTTTTATGTTCTGCTGTTCAAGTCTTGCAATAGCGTACTGACATAAAAATTCCGCGCGTTCATTAATTTTAAAAACACGATTTAAATCAGTCTGGCAGCGCGGGCATATCACCGCGCTTTTTAGCCTTGCTTTACACGTCGGACAGCGTTCCATTATTCATCCAGATAATACAAAATATCAGCCAACTCTTCGGTAGTCGTGGATAAGGTTTCAAAGTCTTCTGCTTTGATAGCATCATTAATCTGCTCGATTAAATCAACCATATCTTCTTTATCTTCATCACTGGCTTCTTCCATTTGACGTTTGGCTTTTTCCAGCAATGCTGTTGCTTTGATGATTTCATGATGTTCTTCATCTTCGGCATCAAAGACTTCTTTTTCATCATCGTTAAATAAAGCGTTAATACGCTGTTTTGCTTGCTCTAAATCAGTTTCTTCATAATCTGATAAAGCGTTGTTGATGGTGATGGATTTTTCTAACCCAGTGGCTTTTTCTTGAGCGGATACTTGTAATATACCATTTAAATCTAGTGTCAATTGGATGGTAATTACATTTCCAGCGGGAGCATCACTTAAACCTTCAACAATAAATTCATCGATTTTTATGTTGTTTAGTGCATCTGGGTCTTCGCCTTGAAAAATGATAACTTCAACTTCTTTCTGTCCATCGAACATAGTACAAAACGCTTCGGTTTTACTAATGGGTAGTGAGCTGTTTTTATGAATAATGGGGGCGAATCTATCATGACAATATTCACCATTTAATTCGCCGACTACACTAGTCCCAAAGGTATAGGGGGTAATATCAACTAATACTGACCCAATGCTTTGACCTGCAATCATTGCCGCTTGAATCGCAGCCCCTGTGGCGACACATAAATCTGGGTTGATTTCTTTGTGTGGCTCTACCCCAAACTCTTGATATAAGCGGTCATTAATCATTGGCGTGCGTGTGCTACCCCCCACTAATAATACTTCATCAATATTTGAAACCGTAAGTTCCGCGCCTTTTAAGGCAATATGCACCGCTTCTAGGGTTTCATCTATATAGTCTTCAATTAAAGACTCATAATCTATTCGAGACAATTCCAAAGATAAGTGAATAGGAGTTCCCTCTTTTTCACAAAGATATTCTTCTTCTAATTTGATGAAAGGGTCATCAGATAAGGCGCGTTTGGCTTTTTCCGCAGCCCGCGCAATGCGAGCCATAACTTTAGGTGACTCGCTAATATCAAGGTCATGCTTATCTTCAAGATGTTCAACGATGTATTCGACAATTTTATTATCAAAATCATCGCCACCAAGCTGGTTATTACCGTGGCTGGCTAAAACTTCAACCACATCATCTTCAATACTGACCACTGAGACATCAAACGTACCGCCACCTAAATCATAAACTAATACTTTTTTATGCGCCTGTTGTTGAGCTTCGTAAGAAAGAGCCGCCGCCGTGGGTTCATTAATCATTCTAACGACTTCAAGCCCTGCAATTTCACCCGCTTCACGAGTTGCTTGACGTTGAGCATCAGAAAAATAAGCGGGAACAGTAATCACCGCTTTTTGAACGGCATGACCTAAGTAGTTTTCAGCAATACTTTTCAAGCGTTTTAAAATAATCGCTGAAATTTCTTGTGGGCTGTATTCCTTATCGCCCATGCTGACTTTAATATCCTGTCCCATTTGTCTTTTGATAGATTTTATGGTGTGCTCAGGATAGAGGGTATATTGATTTTTAGCCGCTTCCCCTACAAGAATTTCACCACTATCACTCATTCCTACAAAAGAGGGCAGAATTTTTTGATGGTTGTCTTCGATAACTATAATTTTGCCATCTTGAACAACCGCTACTTCTGAATTGGTTGTGCCTAAATCAATACCTATAATCACTTCGCTCATTTTAATTCCTGTTTGTTTACTTTAACCTCGGCTAAACGCAGTACTTCATCCTGCCATTTAAAGCCTTTGCGTAATTCTTCGGTGACAATGCCATCGTCAACTTTCGGGTTATGATCTATTTCAATAGCTGTCATACTGTGAGGATTTAATGATTTATTTAACACCTCAATGGCTGTCACCTCATACTTTCCTAGCAACTGTTCTAAACGCCGCAATGAAATGTTCTGCCCTTCTTGGATGCTATGAATAAACTGTTTGTCCTGCTTTTGTGAATGTCCAAATAAGGAGGAGACAGGCTTATAAGTGTCCAGCATTTTTGCACCTGCTAGTAGACGATCATAAACCTCTAAAAATTCTAAGAGCAAATTGCGGGTAATTTGTTTTTTTTGAGTTTCAAGTTGGGTGCGATAATTGTCCAACTCTTTTGTCAATTCATTATTGCTTTGCTGTAAGCTATCAAACCCTGTTTTAAAATCACCGAGTGCATTTTTAAATTGCCGAGATTCAGTTTTGACTTCGTTGCGTAATGCTGCCATTTCGCTGAAAAGAGAATATAAATCAGTCTGCTCGGTTTCAGGTTCTAGTTCTACGGCTTCTAAATATTGGCTAAACTGTTCCAATAATTGGGTTTTATTTTTTGCTTCCATGATAACTATTTTCAGGAATGAGGTTTCAGGCTTTCAGCTAAAGTCTTGGTAAAAAGTGTTTCATCGACGCGTTTTATCGCGCCATTACTTTTAAGTGTTTGTGCTAATAATTGCAGAAAATCTGGTTTTTCATGATTGAATAATTGATAGCTAATGCGTAGTCTTTCCGTTTTAATCAGTTCATAAGCATCACGAATTTGCTGGAATTTATCAGGTGCTTGTTCTGGCGGATATTGACGTACTTTTTTTAAATAGGCTTTTTTGATTGCTTCATCATTCGCAGTTTCGCTTAATTCTAATATTTCAAAGGGCGTTAGCACTGTATTCTCCTATCTATTCCCAAAGATTAGACTTTCAATATCCAAGTCTGCTAAGTCGTCTTTATCTATTCCTGCTTTTTCTAATATTTTTTTCATTAGTAATGCATTAAAGGTTTTTTCTCCGCCTCTTTGTAGGTTTAAAACTTGTTGAGGGGTTGGCATTTTTCCATCAAACAGAAAGCCAAACATATCCTCATCTCCCATCTGCGAAACCTCTTCAACAATAGTCATAAGTTTTTCTATGTTTATATCAGTATCAGGATTACCATAATCATTACCGAAGAAAGGAAAAAAATCATCCTCATCCTCATCCTCATCTTCGTTATAATTATCAAACCATGAGGTTGGAGAATAATGAACCCGTTCATATTCCTCTAATAGTTGACTGATTTTATTGCAGCTGCGGTTATCACCTACTTGTTTGGCTTTGTTTAACGCTGTTTTGAGGCGATACATGTCAATATTAGCAACTTTGCTAGCCTCTCCATTGGCTTTCGAGTAAATTTGATAATAATCAAAAAGGGTATTGTCAACATGTAGTTCTTGTGCTGCTTTGCTAATAAAACGCAACATTTCAAACTGTTTTAACTCATCTAAGGATTCGCATAAACTTTGTAATTCATCAACAGAAAATTTCTGTTGAGCTTGGGTAAATGACTGCTTGAAAATAGCTTTAACTTTAGAAAAGGCTTTTTCTACAAAAGGGTTATTCCACTGTGAATAAATACCCATTACCCGAACGAGTTCGATAATTTCATTCACATCAGCACGGTAGCTTTTATTGAGCTTAGGACATAAACGTAAAACCGTTGAGGCAGGTAAGTCTAGATTGAGAATTTCAATATTTAGGCGAAAATGTCCGCACAAATCGCCTTTTTCTCGCGAAATTCCCTGTTCTACTAATGATTTACAGCTTTTTTTATCACCTGCTTTAAATGCTGATAAGCCCTGTAAAATTTGCACTAGACCATTGCGATATTTTCCCATATCTATGGTTTCAGCTTGTGCTAATTCCTTTTCTGCTAAATCGTATCTATATTGCTTGATTAATTTACGTGCATGTCCAGCATGGCAGCTAACTAATGCCCCTTTTGCTTGTGGGTTAATAGGGTCTATTTTTAAAAGTTGTTTGGCAAACCCCGCTGCTTTTTTAAAGGCGTTTTTACGCATAGTTTCGATGATGTTCATGGTTAAAATATCAACATCATCGGGAAATTTCTCTAGTGCTTTAGTCAGCCAGAGAGCAGCGTCTTTGTCATGGTTTTCATGTTTTAATAAAGAAACTAATTTTACATAGCTGTCTTTATCAACAGGGTCTAAAGTCAGGCTGTCCCTTAACAAGTCTATGATAGAGTCAATATCATAGCTTCCTATATATTCTGCGGTATGGCGCATTATCAGAGCTGTTTTTAAAGCTTCTTCGGGTAAATCTCTTCTTTTGAGAATTTCAATGCACTCAAGCCAATGCGGTACGGCTTCTGCTCCCTTTTCTTCTTTTTCAAAAGCGAGAGCTTTAAGCCTTTCACGGTCAAATTCAGATAAAGAACCTTTAGATTGTAGCAAGCGTTTGCCCGCAGGATAATAAGCTAAAATGGCTTGCCCAAATTGCTGGCTTTTGTGTTCGCCAAACAATTTACTATTTTTCATCACAATTTCTAATGCTTGCTTATCAGAGTATTGTGTTAAAACTCGTTGACAGTTTTTGAGTAAATTTATTTGTGTATTATCTAAACCTGATAATTTTTGGATAAAGATTTGTTGCGATTTATCAAGTTTTGCGTAGTTAGCTAACTTTTCTGTATCAGATAATTCTTGTAACTGGCAAAGGTGGGAGAATGAATAATAGGGTGAGCTGTTTGGAATTTTATCCAGCGATTGCATCGTGGCATCGCGGTCAGATTCTAAGCTCACTAATGCCTTAAGAATCGTTCTAAAATCTTTATAAGGTGAGCGAAAGGGAATTTGTTTTAAATTGTTTTCTAAGGCTTGAGTATTATTTTGACAATAAGCCTGTAAAGCCGCTTTTGCAAAAGGGTAATGAGCGATAACAGGGTTCTCATCGGTTAATAAGGTGATAATTTTCTCTTCACCTGCTAATAAAACTGCCCCTAACAAGCTATATAAATGCTGTAGCAGTGCTTTATCTAATTTATCATTATTCTTTTTTAAAAAATCGGCAATTTTAGAATATTGTTTAGCATAAGATAACCACGTTAAATATTGTTCGGCATGTTGTTGTTCATTGCTTTGTTGGGCGTAGTTTTCCCATAAAACGGCGGCTTCTTGATAAAGTTCTTTTTCAGCAATAGCTTGCGCTCGTAATAAATACGTTTGCGCTAACTGTTGTTGCCAGTTTTCACGCTTCTCTATTTTTAGCAAATTTTTATAAGCCGCAATTGCCTCTTTATAGTGATTGTTCTCAAAAAAGCGTTCCGCCTCTTGTTCTAATTCGATTAAAGGTTTTTGAGAGGTATTTTTTTTATATTTAGGTTTTCTTTTTTTTGCCATAATCGATAGCTTGAGGTTTATATTTTATTGGAATCTCTATTATAGGTTTTTAGGTAGGTAATTTCCAAAAATATAGTGACTTTTTTTGGGATAATAAAAAAGGGCTGTACCCTTGCGAGTACAGCCCTTTTTTTGTCCTGCTGTGTGCAGAAAACGAATTAACGTTTTGAGTACTGAGGACGCTTTCTTGCTTTGTGTAAACCGACTTTTTTACGCTCAACTTGACGCGCATCACGGGTTACGAAACCTGCTTTTCTTAATGTAGGGCGTAAATTTTCGTCAAAAACCATTAACGCACGCGCTAATCCATGACGAATCGCACCAGCTTGACCTGATGGGCCACCGCCTTTTACGAAGATATTAAGATCAAAGTCAGATACTTTATCAACACATTCTAACGCTTGTTTTGCTACCATTTGGTCAGTTTTACGACCGAAGTATTCTTCAAGCGGTTGTTTGTTGACGGTGATTTTACCAGAACCTGTTACTGCGTAAACACGTGCAATTGCACTTTTACGACGACCTGTTCCATAATATTGAGCTGCCATAGGGATCTCTCTTAGAAGTCTAACACTTTAGGTTGTTGAGCTTGATGTTCATGTGCAGGACCTGCATACACTTTTAACTTTTTGAACATTGCACGTCCTAATGGATTTTTAGGTAACATACCTTTAACCGCTGTAGTGATAATGCGATCAGGGAATAACTGTCTTAATTTACCTAAGTTGATAGACTTCATGTTGCCGACATAACCTGTATGACGGTAGTACATTTTGTCTTTTTCTTTATTGCCTGTAACACCAATTTTTTCAGCATTGACGACAATAATATAATCACCTGTATCTACGTGTGGTGTGTATTCAGGTTTATGTTTTCCGCGAAGACGGCGAGCAACTTCTGTGGCAAGTCGACCAAGCGTCTTCCCTTCTGCATCAATTACGTACCAATCGCGCTTAACTTCTGCTGGTTTTGCACTAAATGTTTTCATTTTTAGTTAGTATTCTGTTAAGGCTATAATAAAGAGCGAGAATTTTACTAAACCCTCGCGTCCTTAGCAAGCTGTTTATTTGTTTTGTTACCTTTATTTATGCTTTGAAAAATTTATTTTCTTGCATCTGTAGGCACATAGTCACGGTTGGCGTAGCCTGTGTAAAGTTGACGAGGTCTGCCAATGCGTTGGGTAGGGTCTGACATCATTTCTAACCAATGCGAAACCCAGCCCGCAGTACGGGCAATGACGAACATCACCGTAAACATATTTTCTGGGATTTTTAAGGCTCTATAGATGATGCCTGAGTAAAAATCCACATTAGGGTAGAGTTTTTTCTCAATAAAATATTCATCTTTTAGGGCGTATTCTTCCAATGCTAAGGCCAATTCAAACAGTGGATCGTCTGTTGGAAAGCGTTCTAGCACCTCATAACAGGTTTCACGAATAATGGTTGCTCTAGGATCAAAGTTTTTATAAACGCGATGACCGAAGCCCATTAGTCGAAAAGGGTCGTTCTTATCTTTCGCTTTAGCTATGTATTCTGGAATTTTATCGACAGTACCAATTTGCGCTAACATGCTTAATACCGCTTCGTTTGCACCACCGTGAGCAGGCCCCCAAAGCGCAGAAATTCCCGCAGCAATACAGGCATAAGGGTTTGCGCCCGTACTACTGGCTAAACGTACGGTTGAGGTGCTGGCGTTTTGTTCGTGATCAGCATGAAGAATAAACAACAAATTCAACGCCTTAACGGTGATAGGGTCGATATAATTGTCTTTTTCGATGTATTTTTGCGAAGGTAGTGAAAACATCATGTTAAGAAAGTTTTCACAATAACCTAGGTCTAAACGCGGATAAACATTTGGCCAGCCAACAGAATGTCGATAACAGGCAGCGGCAATGGTTGGCATTTTTGCTAACATTCTCATCGCAGAAATACGACGATGTTCGGGATCTTCCATATTCAGCTCACCGTGATAGAAAGCTGATAATGAACCCACGACACCGACCATCATTGCCATTGGATGCGCATCATAATGGAAACCGCCAAAAAAGCCACTTAGGGCTTCATGCAGCATGGTGTGATGGTTGATTTCGTCAGTAAAGCTAAATAACTCATCTTTATTCGGTAACTCGCCATTCATTAATAAATAGGAGACTTCTAAAAATGAGCTGTGTTTAGCTAACTGCTCAATGGGATAACCTCGGTAAAGCAATATACCTTTATTACCATCAATAAAGGTAATGTCGCTTTTACAGCTTGCGGTAGAGACAAAACCTTGGTCATAGGTAAATATTCCAAGGTTTTTATTAAGAGTCCCAATATCAACGGTAGGCGTGCCTAAAGACCCTTTTAATAGCGGAAATTCGGCTTCCTCACCCGAGGTGTTATTTTTTATTGATACAGTATCTTGTGACATAAGGACTCTCCAAAAAGTTTTGTTAAGTCATTCTACACTAAGCTACACGATAGCTAAAAAAGTTATCTAGCAAATTTCTTACGGAACTTATCAACACGACCTGCGGTATCAACAACTCTTTGCTTGCCTGTATAAAAAGGATGACATGAAGAACAAACCTCAATGTGTAAATCCTTAGCTAACACAGAGCCAGTTTCAAAAGTATTGCCGCAACCACAAGTTACCGTAATTTGTTTATATTCAGGATGAATTTCTGGTTTCATAGTACTCACAATGCCCAAAAATGGGTTTACAGACTTAATAGGGAACTCGCTATAATACGAGTTCCTAAACAAAACCGCAACTATCAATTAACAATGCGTATTATTACATTAAATGCAAACGGCATTCGTGCCGCCGAACGTAAGGGTGTTTTTCCGTGGCTGTTGGCACAAAATGCCGATGTTGTCTGTATTCAGGAGACCAAAGCGCAAGAGTCACAGTTGACTGCTGACGCTTTTCGTCCTGAAGGTTATCATTGCTATTATCATGATGCGATTAAAAAAGGTTATAGCGGAGTCGCGTTGTATTGCAAAAAAGAACCTGATGAAGTGATTAAAGGCATAGGTTGGGAGGATGTAGATGCCGAGGGACGCTTTATTGAAGCGCGTTTTGGTAACTTGAGTGTTATCTCTTTATATTTGCATTCGGGGTCGTCTAGTGAAGAACGCCAAGCGATTAAATTTAAATTTTTGGATCGCTTTTTACCCTATTTACAAGAATTGGCGAAAAATGGGCGTGATTATGTTATTTGTGGCGATTGGAATATCGCCCATAAAGAAGAAGATTTAAAAAATTGGAAGGGTAATAAGAAAAATTCAGGTTTTTTGCCAGAAGAGCGTGCTTGGTTAGATGATTTATTCGCCGATGAGCAATGGTTTGATGCCTTTAGATTGTTAGAGCAACAGCCCGACGAATATACTTGGTGGTCGAATCGCGGCCAAGCATGGGCAAAAAATGTGGGTTGGCGGATTGATTATCATATTATCAGTGCAGCGTTTAAAGATAAGGTGCAAGCGACAGCGGTGTATAAAGACGAGCGTTTTTCAGACCATGCTCCGTTGACGATTGATTATGATTATCAAATTAACGTGTGATAGTTCATAGCGTGGGTAGATAGAAAAAGTGACTACCAACTTAAAACGGGACAAAATGAAAGCGCGAGACCTCCGAGGTTTTCAAAACCTCGGAGGTCTGATTCCACAACGTCCCGCTTTAAATTGATAACCGAAAAAGTATCTATCGCGCTGTTTTTTGCTCCGAGTCAAGATGAGAATTTGCAATATTAAATACCCAGTTCAGCATATCAAAGATTTCCTGTAGGTTAACGGTCGCTGAAAATTTTGTGGGTTCTCTAGTGAATAACTTATTTTCTAGCTTGCCAAACTCCCACGTATTGCCTGTCGTGACTACGGCATAGCAAGCTTTTCTACCTTGCAAAGACGCTGCAACCATCTCAGCTAGGGCTTGTGTCCAGCCTTCTTCAAAGTCATCTTTTTTCGCTTCAATCACACAAAGTGGCGGTATATCCATATCGCCATATTTAGTTTTTGCGGCAATCAAATAATCAGGTTCGCCCGCCAAGCCTTTTTCTTTATCTACGTTATAAGGAACATGTGACCAAATTTTTAATGACTCATAATTATCTGAGATTAACTCCAAAATAGGGCTGATGATTCTTTCGCAAATAGTAGTTTCATTAATAAAACTTAAATCATCGGCTAATTTTTTTTCCAGTCTTTTGAAATCTGAATGAGGAATAGCTATGTTTAATTTATCTATAAAATGTTGGTTCGCATTGACTTCAATATCGAATAGTCTCGCCACTTCTGAAACTGACTGAAATTTACCGTAAGGCATTTTATATTTTCCTTTGTGTTTCTTTGATAGCTAGACCTTCGAGGTTTTAAAAACCTCGAAGGTCTACATTACGTTAATGAGTAAATATGAATGCGCCATCCTGAAAATCTACGTTAACGGTGCTACCGCCTATAAACTCCCCTGCCAATAATTTCTCAGCCAATGGGTTTTCCAGTTGCTGTTGAATAGCACGTTTTAAGGGTCTTGCGCCATAAACAGGGTCAAAGCCCGCTTCACCAATCGCATCTAAGGCACTATCAGACACTTCAAGATTAATATGACGTTCCTGTAATCTTTTCCGTAATATCGCAATTTGCAATTTAGCGATGGCTCGGATTTGAGGTTTTCCTAAAGGATGAAATACTACCGATTCATCAATACGATTAATAAATTCAGGCTTAAATTGCCATTCAACAATCTCCATCACCGCTTTTTTCATCGCCGCATACTTGCTCTCGCCTGCAAGCTCTTGAATACGCTCTGAACCTAAATTCGAGGTCATCACAATCACGGTATTACTAAAGTCTACGGTGCGGCCTTGTCCATCGGTTAAGCGTCCATCATCAAGCACTTGCAATAAAACATTAAACACATCGCTATGTGCTTTTTCAACTTCATCTAGCAATATCAAGGAATAAGGTTTACGGCGTACCGCTTCGGTTAAATAACCACCTTCTTCATAACCGACATAACCTGGAGGTGCGCCAATTAAACGCGCAACCGAATGTTTTTCCATAAATTCTGACATATCGACGCGAATAATCGCTTCATCAGAATCAAATAGAAATTCAGCCAAGGCTTTGCATAATTCAGTTTTACCCACCCCTGTAGGCCCTAAAAATAAAAATGAGCCATTAGGTTTGTTCGGGTCAGAAAGCCCAGCACGAGAGCGGCGAATCGCATTACTCACAGCGGTTAAGGCTTCATCTTGCCCTACCACACGCATGACCAATTCAGTCTCCATGCGTAGTAATTTATCACGCTCACCTTCTAGCATTTTGGAAACAGGAATCCCCGTCCATTTAGAGACTACTTCGGCAATTTCATCTTCGGTGACTTTATTACGCAATAACTGCATTTCCTGAGTTTCTGCATTGGCAGCGGCGGCTAGTTTGGTTTCAAGCTCAGGAATAATGCCATATTGTAATTCTGACATCTTAGCTAAATCATTAGTCCGACTGGCGACTTCTAACTCTAAACGCGATTGTTCCAGTTTTTCTTTGATTAAGGTCGAGCCATTTAAGGCAGATTTTTCAGCTTTCCAGATTTCTTCTAAATCAGAGAATTCTTTTTCTAAAGAATCAATTTCGCTTTCTAAATCTTGCAGACGTTTTTTAGAAGCGGCATCATTTTCATTTTGTAGGGCAACACGCTCTATTTTTAATTGAATCATGCGCCGCTCTAACTTATCCATTACCTCAGGCTTAGAATCAATCTCCATGCGGATTTTACTGCCCGCCTCATCAATTAAATCAATCGCCTTATCAGGCAGTTGCCTGTCGGCAATATAACGATGCGATAACACTGCCGCAGCAACAATCGCAGGATCAGTAATATCAACGCCATGATGGACTTCATAACGCTCTTTTAAACCTCGTAAAATGGCGATAGTGTCTTCAACATTCGGTTCATTAACTAATACTTTTTGAAAACGTCGCTCTAAAGCAGCATCTTTTTCTAAATATTTACGGTATTCGTCCAAAGTCGTCGCACCGACACAATGCAATTCACCCCGCGCTAACGCAGGTTTTAACATATTGCCCGCATCCATTGCGCCTTCGGCTTTACCTGCCCCGACCATCGTATGCAATTCATCAATAAATAAAATAATCCGCCCTTCCTGCTTGGATAAATCATTTAACACCGCTTTTAAACGTTCTTCAAATTCACCGCGAAACTTAGCACCTGCAATCAATGCCGCCATATCCAAAGATAATAGCTGTTTATCTTTTAAACCTTCTGGGACTTCACCGTTAATAATTCGCTGTGCTAAACCTTCCACAATGGCCGTTTTACCAACACCGGGTTCACCGATTAATACAGGGTTATTTTTAGTACGGCGTTGTAACACTTGAATAGTGCGTCTAATCTCATCATCGCGCCCAATCACAGGATCTAACTTACCTTGTTCGGCACGTTCGGTTAAATTAATAGTGTATTTAGACAAGGCTTGACGCTGGTCTTCTGCATTTTCATCACTCACGCTCTCACCTCCGCGCAATTCATTAATAGCTTGTTCTAATGCCGTTTTAGTTGCCCCTGCTTTTTTTAATAAACTTTGTAAAGTATCTTTATTATCAATAGCGGCTAATAAAAATAATTCACTGGAAATAAAGCTATCACTACGTTGTTGCGCGAGTTTGTCTGTTAGATTTAAGGTGCGTGATAATTCAGTGGAAACTTGTACGTCACCCCCTACACCTGTTACCGAAGCAATGCGTTTTAATTCATCGTTCAAGTCATTAACTAATGGATTAACATTTGCACCGATTTGAGTCAGCAACGGTCGAATGCTGCCGCCCGCTTGCTTTATCATGGCAAGCATTAAATGTAGGGGGGTGATAAACTGATGATCTTTACCCACCGCAAGGCTTTGTGCATCGGACAAAGCCTGTTGAAATTTTGTGGTTAATTTATCCATTCTCATAAAATAAACCTCTTCGTAAAATTTTAAGTTACTGCTAACATGGAGGTTAATCCGCAAGTTTTCAATATCTAAGGTTTTAAAATTTACCATATTATTAATATGGTTTTGATGAGAAAATACCCCATCTTTGTTGGTGTCAAACTCTTAGCTACTTAAATACGGTTATTTGAATAAATTATAATGAATAATAAAAAACCTAGAATTCTTGTTGTCGATGATGATCCTACTAGTATCAATATCTTGGCTAATATTTTGCAAGAATCTTATGATATGAGTATCGCTCTAAATGGTGAACAGGCTTTGCGAGTTGTGAAAAAAGAGCAGCATTTAGATATGATTTTGCTGGATATACAAATGCCAGAGATGGATGGATATACACTTTGTAAGCAGTTAAAAGCCAACCCTGAGACTAAAGGGATTCCAGTCATGTTTATTACGGCAAGTAATACTGAGGACGATGAACAAAAAGGCCTAGAACTCGGTGCAGTTGATTATATTACCAAACCCTTCCATGCGGCGATTGTGAAAGCACGCTTAAAAAATCATTTGGAACTTAAGCATCAACGTGATTTTTTAGAACATTTATCTTATCACGATGGTTTAACAGGTATTTATAACCGGACTCGTTTTGATGCTTATATACAGGACGAATGGCGTAGAGCGATACGGTCACAGTCTACGCTTTCACTAATCATGATAGATATTGATAACTTCAAACAATTTAATGATCACTATGGTCATGTGGACGGTGATGACTGCTTAAAACAAGTGGCAAAAGCAATTGATATATCACTTGATAGAGTAACCGACCTTGTTGCGCGTTATGGTGGTGAGGAATTTTCTTGTGTCTTGCCAAGCACTGATTTAGAAGGAGCAGTGCTGTTAGCTGAAAAAATTCGCTATAATGTTAATGCTTTAAATATTGCCCATGAAAAATCACTGGTAGATGATTTTGTGAGTATCAGTTTAGGGGTAGCAAATATTAACCCTACCTCCACAGGTATTTTGAGTAACTTGATTAAGCAGGCTGATAGTCGGCTTTATAAGGCCAAACATGGAGGTCGTAACCAAGTAGCTTATTAATGGATTACTTAGAAACAGAGTATAAATATTGATGAAGCGACATCTCTCTTGTATCATCAGTATACTTCCTAGAATTTAACATCACCTTTGTTAATATAAATAGTGCGATACTTATTTAATAAATACCCAATATATGACATCTTCAAAACAACTGTGAAACAACTGACAGTTTTTTGTATGGTCGTCTGTGTATTTATCAGCCAAAGTTATGCAGACGAAGCCCACTTTGCTTCTGAAGCTAAACTAAAGGCTATTTATTTGGTGCATATTAGTAAATTAACAACTTGGCCAGTAGTTGAAAAAAACACGGATAGTTTTTCTATTTGTATTGATAAGACTAGTGAAATTAGTACACTGCTAACAGAGATAGTTGGACGTACCGTTAAAAATAAAAAACTTAAGCTTGAGCATGATTTGACGGAAGAATCACTCATAGCGTGCGATGTTTATTATGTTACTGCTTCGGATTACCCTATTTTTAAGCGATTTAAATCTCAGCTTGAAAGCCATGCCGTACTCACCGTGAGTAGTGAAAAAGGATTTAGTCGTGATGAGGGTGGAATTGTTGAATATTATATTGCAGAAGAGGTTAAAAAAGTAAAAATGCGCGTTAATTTACAGAACATGCGTAACTCTCAACTTAATATTAGTTCTAAATTGTTACGGCTAATGGATACGGGATCTTAATTCAGATGATGAATTTTTATAATTTACCTATCAGAATTAAATTTAAAAGGCTGATTATTACAACAATCAGTAGTGCGGTACTGTTTATCACCGCAGTCTTTGTAATCATAATCTTTAACAGCCAAAGTAAAGCTTTGGATGAAAGAATAAAAATTCAAGCTGAAAGCGTTATTGATAGAGCGCGTCTAACGGCTATTTTTTTTAATGATAAAGAAGAAATGGAAGCGACACTCGGTGCTTTAAAGGTAGATAAAGATATTGTTCGCGGTATTGTTGCTCTTGAAGATAACCCTAATTTTGGAGTATATAAAAAACCAGAAAATTCTAAGAATGCTGAAGACTATCGTTATGAAAGCTTTTTTCCATGCCTTCTCTCTAGAATTAAACCTTATGAAACGCCTTTTAAATATGGGCAAGATAGCTTTGATGACGATACAAAAGCCGGTAAGCTTATTCTTGAAGTTGATTTATATAATTTTTATGCAGAGCTGCTCTCTAGCATTGCATTGAGTTTGCTGATTACTTTTGTTAGCATATTTATTACCGTTAAGCTTGCAGGGCGGATTATCAGTCGTATTATCCATCCGATTTTAAAATTAGCCGAAACTGCTAAAAAAGTTGCCTCTGAACAAGATTACACCACTAGAGCCGAAGTTTTTGAGTTAGATGAAGTTGGGATATTGGCTGAAAACTTAAATGACATGATGTCACAAATTCAATTGCGTGATGACAGCTTAGAAGAAAAAGTTCTTCAACGCACGGCAGCATTGGAAAAAGCGCGAGATGAAGCCGAGGAAGCTAATCATGCAAAAAGTGATTTTATTGCGAATATTAGTCACGAAATTCGCACGCCCATGAATGCCATTCTTAATAAAAACCGCTTCGCCTTACAAACAGAATTAACCGCTAAACAACGTGACTATTTAACCGCAGTAGAAAGTTCAACGATATTACTGCTAAACATTATTAACGATACACTTGACCTTTCTAAAATAGAAGCAGGAAAATTTCAGTTAGATAAAGTTGAATTTAGTTTAAGTGAAATGGTTAGTAAGCTGTCGATGATGTTTACGAGTGAAATAAGCAAAAAAAACTTAGCATTGATTTTATCTTATCCTCTTAAATTAGAAGCGGACATTATTGGTGATGATTTGCGTTTATCTCAGGTATTAATTAATTTACTGGGTAACGCCATTAAATTTACTAATCAGGGGGATGTTGTGCTTGCTATTGAATTATGTGAGCAGACTGAAAGACAAGTAACGCTGCGTTTTACGGTTAGTGATACAGGCGAAGGAATTTCTAAAGAGTATTTGGGCAAACTCTTCGATTCTTTTACTCAAGCGGATATTTCAACCACACGAAAACATGGGGGTACGGGTTTAGGGTTGGCGATTAGTCAGAGATTAGTTGCTTTAATGGGCGGAAACATTGAGGTTGAGAGTGAACTAAATAAGGGCAGTCGTTTTTCTTTTAGCTTGAGCTTTAATAAAAGTGAAAAAATGCCGCTTAATAGTTTAACAATGTATAAAGCAGCGATTGAAAAGCTTAATATTTTATTAGTTAACGATAATCAAAACTTGCAGACAGTCTTTGAAAGCGTATTTTCTGACCTTGATATTTCACTATACAGTGCCACTGATTTAGATGCTGCAATGGTAGCATTAGAGGATAAAAGTAAGACTTATGATGTCTTTTTAATAGACTGGAAATTAGTGAAAATAGATGAAGCTTTTAGTCAAAAAATCTTTGAGGATTTTAATAAGCTAATTCAAATTCCTATTATTGTGATGGCAACGTCTAGTGAACATGATGAGATTATTGAAAAAAAATATCATGGTCTAACAAAGCACATTGTTAATAAACCTGTGAAAATTGAGGAGTTGATTGCGGCTATATCAATAGCGGTTAATCATAAAACCTGCATTAATACATTAAGTTTTAATTTTGACCAAAGACAGACCTTGGCTGAAAATATTGGTAAAGCGCATATCTTGCTAGTAGAAGATAATGTTATTAATCAGCAAATAGCCTGTGAACTCTTAGAAATGCAAGGGTTACAGGTCAGCATTGCTAATAATGGTAAGGAAGCGGTTGATTTAGTCGCACAGAATTCCTTTGATTTGGTGTTGATGGATATACAAATGCCAGACATGGATGGTTATCAGGCAAGTATTCTTATACGCAAAGACTTTAGCAAGGACGAGCTACCCATTGTTGCAATGACGGCTTATGCTATGGGCGGTGATAAAGCACGATGTTTTGCTGCTGGCATGAATGAGCATATTGCTAAACCCATAGAACCTGATGTTTTTTATAAGGTTTTAGCTAAATATTTACATAAAAAACAATACATAGACGTTAAACAGGATGTTGTATCTGCTAAATTATTTCCTGATGTTGAAGGCATTGATTTTCAAGAAGGGCTGTTAAGACTAAGGCAGAATCAAGATTTATATTTCAAACTGTTGCAGATGTTTATTAAGGAACATGAACATAGCATAGAAGAGATTAAACAAAAATTAGCGGATGGAAATGTTAATGTGGCACGGATAAAGGCGCATACTTTAAAAGGGGTGGCGGCTAATTTAGGTGCGAAGGCATTATCGGCAGCGGCAGATCGCATTGAAACACAAATAGAAACCCATAAGCAATTGCAAAGCGATGAACAATTAGCAGAGCTTAGCGGTGAAATAATACATTTCATTAATACGATTCAAAGTCTTTCTACAGAAAAATTGGTTGATTCTAATGATGAGAATAAAAATTCAGCTGAGTTATCTACGTTAGATGTTTTGGTATTAAAACAGCAGTTACAAGAACTGGAAAAATTAGTGGAAATGCATGATTTTTCTGCCAATACTAAAGTTCAGTCACTGCTAGAGATGGTAATCGAAACCGAAAATATTCATCAGGATTTGAAAGTGATTGAAGAGGAGTTGAGACGGTTTAATTTTGAGAAAGTCTCTGAGTTAATTGCTGCGTTGATAAAGCAATTGATGAGCTGATGTAAAAATATGAAAATCTTGGAGTGTTGTCTTCCAGACAACGATTAGAACTTTCATGTCTGCTTAATGTCTTGCAAATACTCCACCGTTTGAGAAGTCATCTGGAAGATGGACTCGCCGAATAAACTCATGAGCGATTAACCATGCTCTAAAGCCGCTACCAAGACATGCAACAAAATATTGACATCGTCTTTGTCTCTGGCATCGACACGAATAACAGGCCATTCATCGCCACGTTCATTTAAAACGTGATAATAGTCTTCTATTTCGGGTGATTCTTTTTCATCCATATGGGTGACACCGATAATTGCTGGGTTCTCCAGTAAAAATGCGGCATTTAAATTAAGATAATAATCCAGCTCTGCGATAGGGTCATCGTGTGAATTATCAATTAAAATAATTAGCCCTAACGCCCCTTTAGTTAGAATATGACACATAAAATCAAAGCGTCTTTGCCCTGGAGTGCCATAAAGATATAACTTGTCATTATTTTCTAGGGTTATATAACCATAATCCATAGCAACAGTCGTTGTCGTTTTATGTTTAAGTACCGCAGCTTCGCTAGATTTTACATCGGTGCTAACAGGATCGACTTCACTGATAGTACGAATAGCGCAGGTTTTCCCTGCACCGACACAGCCAGTAAACACAAATTTAATTTCATTAGAATGATTCATGATCTTTGTTTCAAGTTAGTCTTATTGCTCCAAACGAGTCCCAATTTTAGATAATAACTCTAAACGGTCAGTAGATATTTTTTTCTGATTAAGTTCAATTTCAAGTTTAAGTTCTACTAAGCCAATCAGATAACAGGCATTATAAAAAGGATAAATTTCTGCTAAAGGTACTTTTGTTTGTTCGGCGATAATTGGCAAGGTCGCGACATTATTTTTCATAAACGTGGCTAGTTTAGCATAGCCGATACAATCGGGTAATTTAAGATCTGGCCATTGTGTTAGGGTAACAATATCCGTACTAGAATAGCCTTTGATTGCTTTGCCTGTAGAGGTTTTAAGCGTTGCATACCAGACCAAATCTTTTAAAGGTCTCGCTTTTAAACTTTCTGATTTAATATAAGATAACAATTCTATTTCTGAGCAAGAACTAATGCTTAAGTTTTCTATTTCAGTCATATAGTCAGCTAATTGCTTTAAGCTATGGTGACTATAATAGCTGTCCTTTAGGTTATTAATATAAAGTGGTGCATAGTCTTGCTTGTTAAGTAATTTAACTGAATATATATCATTTTTGGTATTTAATAATAGCCCTAAAAAGCCCTTTTCAAAATCAAAAAAATCAAGATTTTCAGAGGGTGTCGGCTTAGTTTCAGTCGGGGTATTTTGGCTTGAAATGGTAGACGGTTGCTCACTGATTTTATTAAATAATTCGACTAAGGCGCGTAATCCAGGTGTACCATTTGCATCGACATTTAAGGTATTTTCATTAATACTGTTGTTATCAGTAATACAGAAGATACATTGCTCGCGAGGTAGTTTTTGTAAGGTAGGATCAGTATCAATTTGTTTTGAACTACTGGCAGAAAGAAGGAAAAAATCTGCGCTTGCCGTTTCCATAACTCGCCAAGGCCTAGTTAGGCTTCTTTCGGCTAACGTTAAAATTGAATCTAAATTTCTATTTTCAGACTCATTAAAACCTACTAATTTAAGGGTGACTAATTTATTTTCTTCCATTCTTTAAACCAAGTAGGGTGCTAATGATTGAGAAAGCGATTAAGATTATGAGGTTTGTTACGAAGTATTAAGCTATTAAATTCGGATAGGTTGATTTTACATGATATAGCGGAGTTTCGCATACAAATCCCCTTTCGTTTAAGTTCACTTAGTTTCAAAGGTGAATACTGGAGTAAAAAACAGGTTTTTATAGTATAAGGCTATTTGGAGCCGCGATCTTTAGACGCGGAACATCTGCAATGAGAAGACGTTTTTTAGTAACTGATGTTACGCACGACTAATTAATTCCCCACAAAAAGCACGGAAATTATTTCGACTGGTTCGATTAACTTACTTTAAGAAATAAAACTTAGAATTACATAAAGACTGGCGGCTATCTGAAAGACGTAGTCTTTTGGGTAGCTGCCAGTCCCCATTTAGACTATTGCAAGCAAATGTGGGGACTGGCAGCAAGCCAAAGGGCTTTGCCCTTCAGCTTGCCGCCAGTCTTTAATTGTACAAGCCGAAACTTTCGTGTTTTTCGTGGACATTTAAGTTAAGGCTGCGTAATCTCAATGAATAAGTTTAATGATTTTGTTCAAAAGATTCCAGTGCCTGTGCTAATGCTGAAAAATCAAAATGTTGTTCTAAAGTATCGGCAATTAAATTAATGCCTTCTTCACGCAGAGCTTTATAATCAACCGCAGTCGTACTATGAAGTCCTGCCCAGTCTAAGAGTGCATTGCTTGCGCTAGGTAAATCAAAGAGACCATGAAGATATGTCCCCGCGATTAAATTATCCGCAGAAATAGCTCCATCCGTATTTTCGGCTAATTGCACTAAAGGACGTTTTAAATCAGCACCCGATGTAATTCCTGCATGAATTTCATAACCTGAAATCGCGGCATTATCAAGCGTTAGAGAGCCAGTTACTTGACGCAAACATTTATGAGGTTTTAAAGTAGTTTCCAAATCAAGAAAACTTAAACCAATACTGCTTCCTGCTTTCCCCTCAATGCCGTCTGGATCATGTATTTTTTTACCGAGCATTTGATAGCCGCCACAAATTCCCAGTAATTTACC
>WTBX01000050.1 GCA_013138855.1 Methylococcaceae bacterium | reverse complement strand
TAAAAGTCGCGGCGCCGCCTGAGTAGTTACTATTTCTATATAAATTTTAAGTTTAACACTATCATCTTGAAAAATTTGAAATTGATATTCATCAGTAAATACTTTAATGTTCAGAATATAAAAAGGGAGTCCAAAACATGTTTTGGACTCCAGTGTAGGCTACCAATTTAAAATGGGACAAAATGAAAGCGCAAGACCTTCGAGGTTTTTAAAACCTCGGAGGTCTGACTCCTCAGTGTCCTGCTTTAAGTTGATTGCCCCAGTTTTTATAACGCAATAGTTGGCATCTTTCGTAACGCCTGAATTCAGCTTATAGCTTAAACGTTATAAGTTGAAGAAGCGGTTTTACCGCCATGTCCCGTCCAATCGGTATGAAAAAATTCACCTCTAGGTTTATCAAGACGTTCGTAAGAGTGTGCGCCGAAATAATCGCGTTGCGCTTGCAGTAAGTTAGCAGGTAATCGCTCAGTACGATAACCATCATAATAGGCTAAGGCTGAGGAAAATACAGGTGTGGAAATACCTAGCTCCACCCCTAAAATAACCGCTTTACGCCAGCCGCTGTCTCCTTCCGTCATCGCTTTAGAAAAATAATCAGTCAGTAATAAGCTATCTAAATCAGGGTTAGCATCATAAGCTTCTTTAATATCATTCAAAAATTGACTACGAATGATACAACCACCACGCCACATTAAGGCAACTTCGCCATAATTCAACGTCCAATCATATTCAGCCGCTGCTTCTTTCATTAAACGAAAGCCTTGTGCATAAGAAATAATTTTCGCGGCATATAAAGCATCACCTATCGCTTTAATCATCTCGTCTTTATCACCTGAAAATTCACGTTTTTCTTTAGGCAATACTTTTGCTGCTTTCACTCGCTCATCTTTTTGTGCTGATAAACAACGCGCAAACACGGATTCTGCAATTAAGGTTAAGGGAATTCCTAAATCTAAGGCGTTAATCGCTGTCCATTTGCCTGTACCTTTTTGTCCTGCGGTATCTAAAATACTATCGACTAACGGTTCACCGTTTTCATCTTTATACGCCAGAATATTGGCGGTGATTTCGATTAAATATGAGCTAAGTTGACCTTGATTCCATTCTGAAAAAATTGCTTGGACTTCATCATTACTCAAACCTAAGCCTTCGGTTAATAACTGATAAGCTTCACAAATAAGCTGCATATCGCCGTATTCAATGCCATTATGTACCATTTTGACATAATGCCCTGCACCTTGATCACCTACCCATTCACAACAGGGTTGACCATCGACTTTAGCAGAAATCGCTTGAAAAATAGGTTTAACTGCTTCCCATGCTTCTGGGTTTCCACCTGGCATGATTGAAGGTCCATGACGTGCGCCTTCTTCGCCACCTGAAACACCTGTGCCGATAAATAATAAATCATGCGTTTTTAGCTTTTCGGTACGACGATTACTATCGGTATAAAGCGAATTACCGCCATCAATAATAATGTCACCTGCGGATAATAACGGGATAAGTTGATCTATATAGCTATCAACCACATCGCCCGCTTTAACCATTAACATCACTCGGCGTGGGGATTCTAATTGCTCTACTAATGACCCTAAAGTTTCAGCACCTGTTACTTGCGTATCTTTTGCCGCACCTTGTAAAAAGTCTTTAGTTTTACTGTAAGTACGATTATGTACCGCGACTTTAAAACCATTATCATTCATATTAAGAACAAGGTTTTGTCCCATAACCGCTAAACCAATTAAACCAATATCTGCTTTCATAAATCCTCTACTTTAAATTTAAAGTAATTACTCAGGCTATTTAGAAAGGCTGGCGGCTATCTGAAAGACGTAGTCTTTTGGATAGCTGCCAGCCCCCATTGTATTGCGCGTGGGGACTGGCAGCGACCTAAAGGACTTTGCCCTTCAGCTCGCCGCCAGTCATTGCTTTTACATTAAGAATAGGATGAGTAATTACAATTTAAGAAAAAATCATTTTCGCTGCCATAATAAACAGCATAAGTGAAAAATAGCGTTTTAATTTTGCCGCAGGTAATTTAGTCGCCAGTTTCGCGCCTACGGGTGCGGTTAAAACGCTGCATATTACAATGCCGAAAAAGGCAGGTAAATAAATATAACCTAAACTCCATTCAGGTAGTGTGGCTTGTTGTTGCAATCCTAAAAAAATATAACTAACCGTTGCACCAATCGCAATAGGCAAACCACAAGCACTAGAAACCGCAACCGCATTTTTCATAGGGAGTTTACAGGCAACTAAATACGGCACGGTTAATGTTCCTCCGCCTATCCCTAAAATGGATGAAACTACGCCAATCACAGCCCCCGCACTATAATCGACAAACGTGTTCTCTTTAATCTCCCCAATACTCGGCTTTATTTGTAATGCCATTTGCACCGCTACATAAAGCAAATAAGCAATAAAAATAAAGCGCAAATTATCGCCTGTTATTTTATCGGCAATTAAAGCTCCCATACCTGCCCCTATTATAATGGTGGGAGTCAGCCTAAACACTTTATACCATAAAACATTACCGCGACGATGATGCGCTAACACGGATGAAATCGCGGTAAAAACGATGGTCGCTAATGAAGTGGCAATCGCAACAATCATTGTGTGTTCACTAGCAACAACCTGCTGCATTGAAAATAACGCGACTAACACGGGTACAATAACTAAGCCGCCGCCTATCCCAAACAACCCTGCTAATAATCCTGAAACAGCCCCTAAAACCAAACTTGCGATAAATATTTCCAACATTAGCCTTCCTAAATCCTCTATTTTCTATCCTTCGTCCTATGAAAAAACTGGACATCATTAAACGCCTAATGGATACTTTAAGCCTTATTCTATCAATAAATATACGAGGAGATGATAATGGGTTTTATGCAAGGCAAACGCGTTTTAATTGTAGGTTTAGCCAGCAACCGTTCCATTGCTTGGGGAATTGCGAAAGCAATGCACCGCGAAGGAGCGGAATTAGCCTTTAGTTATCAAAATGATAAGCTTAAAGCACGAGTCGAAAAAATGGCCGCAGAATGTGATTCTAATATTACTATCGAGTTAGATGTTGGCAATGATGAGCATATCACTAATGTGTTTACTGAATTAGGTAAGCATTGGGACGGTTTAGATTGCATCGTACATTCTGTCGCTTTTGCACCGCGTGAAGCCTTAGATGGTGATTATGTGAATGCGACTACCCGTGAGAATTTTTCTGTCGCGCATGATATTAGCTCTTACAGTT
>WTBX01000170.1 GCA_013138855.1 Methylococcaceae bacterium | reverse complement strand
ATTTGCAATGTTTTCATTGAAGGTTAGTAATCTATATTTAATATCAAATGCAATAGTTTTTATTCGCTTTGAGGGGGGGTGCATAAATTTTTTCTCGTTCCCAAACTCTGTTTGGGAATGCCTATTAATCAAGCTCTGCTTGATATTAGCTATGAACGAAAAGCCAAGCGGAGCTTGTCGGTATGAGTTTCCAAACAAGAGTTTGGGAACAAGCTAAACTTAATCTCTTTTTACGAGGATTGTAACCAACCCTTCAACGAATTAAGGGTAAAACTATCTTGATTGTTATTAATTAACAAATCTATAAGTTCATCAAGCTTTTCAATAGAAAGTGTTTCAATTTTATTAATAGTTGAAGAATCTAACTTGCCATAATGTTTTTCACAGAACATAAAAAGAATCTTTAGCATTCCTTTTATTTCAAAAACCTCTTTATAATTTAAATCACTAGAGGAGCTATTTATCGAATGCCTACGCACTGGAAATAGCCAATTTGTAAGGTCATCAAGAGTGAAGTTATTGTCAATATTAAATAATAATTTAGCAAGTTCATGAACTTTCGTTGATGAAAGTTTTTCAATTTCTTTGACTATCAAACCATCAAGTTTGCCATAACGACTTTTACATAAACAAAGAAGTAAATAGACCTCGCCATCTAAAAAACAATCTTTATAAAATTGAGTCTCTTTTAAATCAGCTTCACAAAAATCCCTTACATCATTAGTTTTCATTGAAAGTTACTCAGCAAACATCGCCTGCACAACCTCTAAACTTGCATGACTGGCTAAATATTCTTCAACACTGGTTAAACCTACTAACGCTTGTTTGTTGATGTTATCTTGCTCAATAATCCATGCGGTAGAACCGATGGAGTTAATGCTTTGTACGTCACGATTAGTCAATGCGGTTTTATAATCATTCAAGCGTTTTGACGCTAATAATGAAGCAAGTTGCTCATCAGAATAATTACTATAAGCTTCACGGGTATTTTTAACCAAAGCATCTTGTAATTTACGTGGTCTTTGCGTCAATAATTTATAAGCTTGCTGCTGAATCATTTCCTCAGTTTTCAAGACTTCATTTAAGCCTTTTAACTGATCTTTGACTAACTGCTCCGCTTTATTAACCACTGAAAAACTATTGATTAATTTAAAAGTTAATTGGGTATCAATATCACCATAAGCGGGGATTGCACCATTAAATAAAGCTTTATCGTTTTGATAAGCTTGCTTAACTTCGGCGATTTGCTGCTGTGCAAACTCAATTGAAAGCTCTTCAATCATCGCTTTACGGTCAAACGCTTCCTGCAAATACTGTGCTGTTTGCGTTTTATATAACCATAATGGAATTGCAAATTTAAAATGTTGACGCTCTTGCTGCCAATTTTCTAAAATCGCTTTAGCTTTTTCTGAGCCTGTATAGTCGATATGCTGCTCTAGCATCATCAAGATAAATTGCTCATGAGAACGTGCAACATCACTATCTTCGGTGATAGAACGAATTTCTACCGAGGTTTTATCATAAAGGTCATTTAATAAATCTTCTGGGTCATACTGATAAGCATTCCCGCCCGACATACCTGTACAAAAACCTTTACCGAAACCACCTAAGTTCAATACTGTGCCGTTAATCATGTATTCGCAACAGAAGTCACCCACACCTTCAACAACTGCCATCGCACCAGAGTTTCTTACCGCGAAACGGTCGCCCCCTTCACCGTTAATAAAGGCTTTACCACCTGAAGCACCGAATAAGGCAAAGTTACCAATTAAGACATTTTCGCCCGATTTTTTAGAACCACCACCGGGTGATTTGACAACCACTGTACCGCCACACATGGTTTTACCCACACCATCATTACAGGTTCCAGTATGTTCCATACGCATTCCATCATTTAAGAATGCGGCGTAACTTTGTCCTGCTGAGCCATGAGTACGAATCACTACACTATCAGGCGCAAAATAATGTCGGCCATGTTGATTAGTGTAAATGATGTTTGAAATTGCACGCTCCTCATCACTTAATTCATACGTTAATAATCGCTCAATATCAATCGCTGTTTGACCACCAACGGTTTTATTGCGGTTATTTAATTTGAAACTATCACCTTCAATAATAACTTGGGAATGATGATGTTCAATTAAGCCGCTTTTAAGATGCTCAATAATTTGGTCATCAATTGAAAAATCAGCTTCTAAATAAATCGGTTTAGCGATTTTAACTTCATCAACTTGCGCTAATAAATCAGTAAAATCCAGCTGCCCGACCATAGACGGATGATCAATTAAATGTAATAAATCAGCTTGTCCGCGAATTTCTTTTAAACTGCTGTAACCCAAGTCCGCCAGAATTTCTCTAACTTCATGTGCCAGATTCATAAAATACTGCGCTAAGACACGCGCATCACCTTTAAATTCTTCGTGTGCCGTCGTTAAACCAGCAGGACATTTTACGTTACAGTTTTTCGCCATTACACAGCGCAACATCATTAAGGCGGTTGTACCGAATTCAAATGAGTCTCCACCCATAACCGCCGATTTGACCACATCTAAACCGCTTTGATGCGCCGCGCTACAACGTAAAACAACCTTGTCACGCAAACCGTTTGCAGCCAGTGCTTGATGAACTTCTGCGATACCGATTTCAGGCGAACGACCTGTATGTTTCAAACTGGTAACTGCCGCAGCACCTGTTCCACCTGTATTTCCTGCAACATTGATGACATCAGCACCCGCTTTAGCAACACCGACAGCAATGGTTCCGATGCCTTCCGAAGATACTAATTTAACGATGACTTTAACTCGCGCCGCTTTGGCATCGTGAATCAACTGTCCTAAATCTTCAATCGAATAAGTATCGTGATGAGGCGGAGGACTGACTAACTCAACTTTAGGTGTGCCACCACGCAATGAAGCAATTTCCACGGAAACTTTCATCGCAGGCAATTGACCACCCTCACCAGGTTTAGCCCCTTGAGCGATTTTAATTTCGATTTCTTCGCAATTAGAATCGGCTAAATATCCTGCCCAAACGCCGAAACGACCTGAGGCAAACTGTTTAATTTTGCTAGATTTAAGGGTGCCGAAACGACTGGAATGCTCGCCACCTTCTCCTGAATTACTTAATGCGCCCGCAATATTTGTACCTTGTGCCACCGCTTCATGGGCATCGGCTAATAATGCACCGTGACTCATCGCGCCAGAAGCTAACGTTGCGGTAATTTCATGTGCTGGCTGAACTTTATTTAGTTCGATAACATTACGTGCTGTTTTAATCGTTGCAAGATAATTACTTAGTAATTCATCACCTGAAACAGTCAAGCTAATGACATTACTATTAACAGTTGCAGTAAAACTCTCTTCACCAAAACGCTTGGCAAAATGAGCAACTAAAGCTTGTAAACGCGCTTCGCTATTATTTTCAGTAAACGCAATC
>WTBX01000430.1 GCA_013138855.1 Methylococcaceae bacterium | reverse complement strand
ACTCGCCTTTAAAAATTACCTCGAACTCCGTGCCATCCGCTTTAATCAATCGTGCTTGCCATTCACTTTCTTGTTCAATCGCGGTATGACTCACAGGAGTCCAACAGCCCATGTCTAAAACTTCGCTTAAATTATCATTATTTTCAGGTGAAATAATCAAACCTTCACTAGGCACAGTTCTAATTAAATGATGAAATTGGCGTTGAATGGCGGCTAAATCAGGAAAAATATCCGCATGGGCAAATTCCAGATTATTTAACACCAAAGTTCTAGGGCGATAATGCACAAACTTGGAGCGTTTATCAAAAAAAGCACAATCATATTCATCGGCTTCAATCACAAAAAAATCTGATTCACCCAAACGCGCAGAAATACCAAAATTCAGTGCAATCCCACCAATTAAAAAACCCGCATTAAAGCCGTATTTTTCTAAAATCCACGCCAACATACTCGTAGTCGTAGTTTTGCCGTGCGTTCCTGCAACCGCTAACACCCATTTATGCTGTAAAACGTGTTCTGCTAACCACTGCGCCCCAGAAATATAAGGCAAGCCTTTATTTAATACCGCTTCGACTTCCGCATTGCCACGCGATAAAGCATTACCGATAATTACTAAGTCAGGCTTTTTTTCAAGATTTTTTGCTTTATAACCGCGCATTAAGGCAATGCCTTGCTCTTCCAGTTGAGTACTCATCGGCGGATAAACATTTTCATCCGAGCCACTAACCTCATGTCCTAATTCACGCGCAATTAACGCTAAACCGCCCATAAATGTGCCGCAAATACCTAAAATATGAATATGCAATGTTTTAATTCCTCTTAGTTAAACGTTAGTTAGGCTTTTTTCTAACTCATTAAAATGGTATCTACTTTAAATTTCAGGGTATCGGAAACGCGACTTCTAGTCGCGCACGAGTAATAATTACCCAAACTATAGCAAGAACACACGGCGCGACTAAAAGTCGCGTCTCCGTTATTATCTTTTGCCCTGTTTTTTTAGTAGATATTTAAAATGTGACTATTTTATCCTAATCAGGAAAATTATCTTATGGTGTATTTTTTGTTTCTGTTTGAAATACTAGACCTGTTGCATCGCGTATCTCACCTTGTCGATTAATCCTCTGCTCACAAGCGATTTTTAAACGCGCTCTAGTCACTTTAAACGTGTTCATCATCAATTCTTCTTATTTGTAAAATAACAGGTATTATATGCGTTCTATTTTAATAAATATCTCTATTCGCTCCTTTGCATAAGCACACTATGAACCTATCTAATGGAATTTGGAATTTAATAACCTTTTTGGCGGGATTATTATTAACGTTATCATTTGCCCCTTTCGATCATGCCTATTTAGCTATTATTTCGCTAGTGGCTTTATTTTTATCTTGGCAAGCCGCAACAAGTCCTAAACAAGCGGCGTTAAGAGGCTATATCTATGGCTTAGGTTTATTTGGCTTAGGGGTGACATGGGTTTTTGTGAGTATTTATTTTTATGGCGGAGCGAGTTTTTTTGCTTCGGCTTCAATGGCATTCTTGTTCGCGGCATTTTGGGCATTGTTTCCCGCTTTAACTGCTTATATCAGTGTGAAAGTGGCATTTTTAACAGATAAACGTTGGTTGTTATGGATAACGCCTTTTGTATGGGTGCTAATTGAATATGTGCGTGGCTTTTGGTTGTTGAATGGTTTTCCGTGGTTTCAAATTTCTTATAGTCAGTTAGATACCGCTTACGCGGGTTTTGTACCCTTATTTGGGGCTTATGGCACCAGCTTTTTAGTATTAATGACCGCTTCATTAGTTGCTTATATGTTATCTATGAAGCAGCGGTTAATTTTCAGTAGTGCCACGATTTCTCTGATATTAATCACAGGTTACGCTTTAAAACATGTTGAGTGGACTGAGGCGATTGGTAAGCCCATTAAGATAACCTTGGCGCAAGGCAATGTTAGCCAAGACCAAAAATGGCGACCTGAAAATTTAATTAAAACGTTATTAAGTTATCAGCAAATGACTTATAGCCATTGGGATTCTGACGTGATTATTTGGCCAGAAACCGCAATTCCTTCTTATTTACATCGCATAGATGAACATTTTTTAAAGCCATTAGCCGCAGAAGCTCGATTAAATAATACCGACTTAATTGTCAGCTTGCCGTCAAAAAGTGCTGATGGTAAACAAAGTTATAATACGGTATTAACACTGGGAACTGAACGAGGAATTTATCATAAAAATCATTTATTACCCTTTGGTGAATATTTACCTTGGCAGCCTGTTTCAGGTTGGGTATTAGATTTAATCGGAGTTCATTTAGGTAGTTTTACCGCAGGTGGCGATAATCAAGCTTTATTAAAAGCAGGGGGGTATTTTTTTGGGACTTCAATTTGTTATGAAGATGCTTTTGCAAGTGAATCTCTTCGTGCAATGCCTGATGCTGCTTATTTAGTCAATGTAACGAATGATGGCTGGTTTGGAAATACGCTTGAACCTCATCAACACATGCAAATTGCTAGAATGCGAGCTTTGGAAACAGGGCGTTATTTAGCACGCGCAACTAATACGGGGCTAACGGCATTTGTTGCTCCTAATGGAAAAATTATTAAACAAGCTCCTTTGTTTGAAACTAGTACGATTACGGAAAATATTTTACCGATGGGTGGAATGACTATTTATGCTAGGCTTGGCGATGGTGTTATTATTTGCTTTTTAGCCTTCTTGTTTCTGGGGCTGTTAGTCTTTATCGTTTTTAAGCGAGATAAAAATATAACGGCATAAAATAAAAGGTATCTAGTTTAAAAAACAGGGAAAAGCATAATAACGGAAACGCGACTTCTAGTC
>WTBX01000226.1 GCA_013138855.1 Methylococcaceae bacterium | reverse complement strand
ATTCCGAATGCGTGGATAGAGTTGAGAACTAAAAGCACGCAAGTGAGAAGTTTATTAAATACTAAGGTTTTTGAACGCTGCATTGTCGCGTTTAGTCTATCGCCTGATGAAATTGCGCAGAAAGTCGAAGACAAAGCTCCCTCCGTTGCTAAACGTCTGGAGGCGATGCTTAAATTACAACAACAAGGCTGGCAACTAGGTTTGCGTTTTGATCCGTTGATTTATCAGGATAATTATAAAGATTTATACCAACAATTATTCGCTGAGGTATTTGCTAAAATCAAGCTGGAGAATATACACTCTGTGAGTTTGGGCGTATTTCGATTACCCGAAAAATATTTTAAAAAGGTTCACAAACTCTATCCAGAAGAAAAATTATTTGCCAGTCCTTTAGAAACCCAACAAGGAATGGTGTCTTATAAAAGTGAGTTGGAGCAAGAAATGATTAGTTATTGCAGTGAATTATTGCTTAGTTATATTCCTGAGGAGAAATTTTTTCCATGCACACTTTAAAACGAACCGTATTAGTCACAGGCGCAAGTTCTGGCATAGGGCGAGAAGTCGCTAAAACATTATTAAATCAAGGTCATAAAGTCATTGGTTTATCGCGTGATTGCGAACAATTTGAAGTGCAGCATGAACAATTTATTTCCTTTCAAGTTGATTTAAATGACTTGAATTCCTTACCTAAAAAAGCCGCTGAATTAGAACAAGCTTGTCCTAAAATTGATTGTGTTGTTTTTGCCGCAGGTTATGGAAAATTTGCTTCTTTAGAAGAATTTTCTTATCCTCAGATTGAAGCGCAGATGACGGTTAATTTTACCAGCACAGTATTTTTAACTCGCGCATTATTACCCAAATTAAAACAAAAAAAACGTGCAGATTTAATTTATATCGGTTCAGAGGCTGCTTTAGAAGGGAAACGTAAAGGTACGATGTATTGCGCCAGCAAATTTGCATTACGCGGGTTTACCCAAGCTTTGCGCGATGAATGCGCTAAAAGCCATGTGAAAGTGGGTTTAATTAACCCTGGAATGGTTAAATCAGAATTTTTTGATGGACTAACTTTTGAGCCAGGTAAACAACGCTGGCAACACTTGTTACCAACTGATGTCGCCGCCGCAGTCAGTTATATGCTTTCTACCGATAAACATATTGTGCTGGATGAAATTAACCTTAATCCTATGACTAAAGTGGTTAATTTTAAAAAATAATCCAATCTTCCTCTTAGTTTCTTATTTAGAAAAAGCCTTTTTTCACATCCTGATTAGTAACTACTCAGCCTATTTCTAATTTATAACATAAGAACAATAATAAGACTGGCGGCGAGCTGAAGGACAAAGTCCTTTAGCTCGCTGCCAGTCCCCACACTTAATAAAATGGGGACTGGCAGCTACCCGAAAGACTACGTCTTTCAGATAGCCGCCAGCCTTTCAAATAGCCTCGGTAGTTACCCTGATTGAAAAGATAACGCTCATATTATAAATAATATATACAAATTACTAATTTTTAAAATATTAGTATGCTAGTTTTTATTATGCTATATACTAATTTTTAAAAATTTAGTATCTGAGGTTGTTGCTGTGAAAATTCCTGAATCTCCCCCGCTTATTGAAAATATCTTCAATAAGATTTTTAATGAAAAAAATTCTCAAAAATTCACACAAATTTTTAATTCGGATATTGGAATTACCGATAGCAAAGGTAGGTATTTACATTGGGAAAAACTAAAGCATCTCCAGCCCCCCAAAGGCTTATCGAGTGAAGAATACTGGTTTGCGACGAAAACCGCGAGACAAAAATCATTTAAAAAATTAGCTCTTAGCGATGAAAGCGGTAAGCCTTTTGGTTTTTGTGTGCCTGATGATTTGCAAAGAAATTTACATTGGCTAGATCAAAATGCGGCGGGTAGTATAACAATGGACAAGCCTATTACTAACCCTCATACAAGAGACACTTATCTTGTTAGCTCTCTTATTGAAGAGTCTATTAATTCTAGTCAACTTGAAGGCGCATCAACCACGCGAAATGTCGCGAAAGAAATGCTAAGGCAAGGCAGAGAACCTAAAGACCATAGTGAGCAGATGATTTCTAATAATTATCAAGCCATGAATATTATCAGAGAGTATAAAGATGAAGAACTTACCCCTTCAATAATTTTACATCTTCATAAAACACTCACCGAAAAAACACTAGATGATCCGTCTAAAGCAGGATGCTATCGAGAAAAATCGGATGATATTCATATTATAGATGGAAGTGAATCGGTGCTACTTCATACTCCACCCGCTGCTGATAGCCTGCCTAACTATATCGAAGCAATATGCAAATTTGCTAATAACCTAGAAGAAATGACTTTTATTCACCCTGTTATTAGAGCCATTACTTTACATTTTATGATTGGCTACGTTCACCCTTTTATTGACGGCAATGGCAGAACGGCTAGGGCGTTGTTTTATTGGGCAATGGCAAAACAAGGCTATTGGTTGATGGAGTTTATTTCTATTTCTAAAATTATCAAACAAGCTCCCATCCAATATGGCAAAGCTTATTTGCACACTGAAACGGATGATAATGATTTAACTTATTTCTTGATTCATCAAATGGAAGTTATTAAAAAAGGCGTGACCGCTTTACAGGACTATTTGGAAAATCAAGCGTATGAAATCGAAGCCGCTGAGAAGTTATTAGATAATTCAAAAGCACAGGGGCAATTAAATCATCGGCAGTTGTCATTATTAAAACATGCCTTAGAACACCCCAATGCAATTTATAGTATTCAAGAGCATCAGGTATCACATGCGATTAGTTACCAAACCGCTCGCACAGATTTATTAAAAATGGCTGATAAATTAAATTTGTTGAGAAAACGGAAATATGGAAATTCTTTTGTATTTGTTTCTCCGCCCGATTTAAAAACTAGATTAGCTGGAAAATAAGTTTTAATGATTACCTTTTAAATAATCAACCGTCATATAAAGCGCGGCAATCGAACGCGCTTCGCTACATTCACCTGTCGCTAATAAACCGCTAATATTAGATAAAGACCACGGTACAACTTCAAGTTCTTCTGGCTCGTCACCTTCGAGTTTCTCTGGGTATAAATCAGATGCAATCACGACATCAATACTATGCTCAAGATAGCTAGGCGCGAGGGTTAAAGACGTTAAAGGGTGCAAGATTTTTGCACCATAACCGACTTCTTCTTTTAATTCTCGATTTGCCGCAGCTAAAGCCGCTTCACCTGCATCAATTTTACCTTTAGGCAGGCCTAGTTCATAACGGTCAACCCCAGCGGAATATTCTCTAATTAATAGCACGGTATCATCGTCTAATAATGGCACAATCATCACTGCGCCCCCTGTTGAGTCACCGCGTTTTAAACGCTCATAACTGCGTAGTTCACCATTACTAAATTGTATTTCCATTGCTTCAACGGCAAATAAACGACTGCGGCAGACAAGCTTACGACTGAGGATAGTTGGTTTTTTAGGCATGATTTGATTATTATCATTGGCTGTTAATGGCTTAAATATACCTTACTCTCATGATAAATTGGAAAAATTATGACACCGTTTTGTTAGATATGGACGGTACTTTGTTAGATTTGAATTTTGATAATCATTTTTGGCTGGAATTTGTGCCGTTAAAATATGCTGAAAAAAACAATCTTTCTTTAGAAACCGCTAAACAACAGCTAGTGCCGCAATTTAAGCAAATGGAAGGTAAGCTGGAGTGGTATTGTCTGGATTACTGGACTCAGGTTTTAGATTTAAATATTGCAGAGCTGAAAGTGGAAATTGCTGAATTAATTGCAGTATTACCTCATGTGATGGAGTTTTTAGAGATATTAAAGCAATCTCAAAAACAAGTGCTATTA
>WTBX01000057.1 GCA_013138855.1 Methylococcaceae bacterium | reverse complement strand
TGATTGTGTCTGATGGTTGCTCTAATGCTAGACGACTACCAACTGACCCTGTATTAACGGACATTGGTTCACGCTTATTGGCTTTATCCGCCATTCCCTATTTATTTCACGACCATTTTGATGATGCAAGCTTTTGCCACACGGTTTTAGCAGAAGCGAACACCCATTTACGCGGTTTACGTTTAAACATTAATGCCTTAAGCGCGACCTTATTAACGGCAACGTTAGATAATGAAGTCATTAAAACCCGTGTTATTGGTGATGGAAATATCGTCGCAAGAAAAAGAGAAACAGGTGAATTAGAAGTTTTTGAAATTGTTTTTCTTGCGGGTGGAATTAGAGCAAAAGCCGCCCCTTATTATTTACGTTATGAATTAGAACCCGAAATTAAAAAAGGCTGGATAGAACAATTTGGCGGTGCGTATCAAATCAATAAATATACTATTTCTCTAAATGGAAATATTAATAAAACCCAGCAACAAGGTCAGGTCACTGCCGAGGAAGTTTTTTGTTTGACGAATAGTTTCCCCCTTGCTGAATACGATATGGTCGCCTTACTTTCTGATGGTTTAAATGCCTTTACCCGCTGCATTAATGAGGAAACCCGACAGCAAGTGTTAGTTCCCACTTGTGATGTGGTGCGAGAGTTTTTTGCTTACAAGCGTAATTACAAGGGAGAATTTGTAAAACGCCGCTGTAAAAAAGCTTTTGATGTTATTAAAAAACAAAATTGGCAAAATACCGATGATTTTTCTAAAGGAGTAATTATTGCATTATAAAAATAACAACTTATAAAAATATTTGCTAAACTACAAGGGCTTATTTTTGAAATATAATCTATAAATATAGCTTGTTTTATCACCTTAATTAGGTGTACATTTAGACATGATGTTATGCAAAGTATAAAAAAGTTATTTGTAGCAATACAAGGAAAAAATCTCTAAACAATAAGTCATTGCTGGCAACAAATTTACCTTAAAGTGATATTTATTACTTTTTCCTTGAATGTTTCTACAACTACCCACCTCCTACGAAGTTTATAGGTCTGCTTTTTGTAAGCCTATATTCGATGTATCGTTTGAATTTTTATCAGCATTTGCAGATAATATCAGTTCATATCACACCAAATTACTTTTGGAGAATTATCATGAAGCATAACAAAAAGACTTCCCTAATAGCTGCCTCAGTGATTTTGTTTGCGTTAAGCACACCTAGTCAAGCAGAAAATACTGATGGCTATGGTGAGCGTTTTCAAGACAAACTCGGTCATGGCTTTGCCAATCTGACACTGGGCTTTACCGAAATTCCTAAAAACATCATTAATGTTACTGATGATAGCGGTTTTCTAGTCGGTGTCACTTGGGGAACATTACGTGGAATAGGACATGGTGTTGGTCGTACTCTATTGGGAGTGGCTGATATTTTAACCTCACCTTTTGGTACTGATGATTACGTCGCACCAGGTTTACCTTGGGAACGCTTTACCGAAGATACCCGTTATTTTAAAAGAGCTTATCCAGGTACTTGGACATCTTTTGGTGAAAATAGCAACTTAGAACCCTTAGGTACAGACGAGCATGATGATTTGCGTTTGGAATAATCGCTTTCCTCTATCAACGTCTATTAACTAAAGCAGAATAAGGTAATCATAATGAAAACATTAAAACTATTAACAGCGGTAGGCCTGATTAGTTTGCTAGGAGCTTGTGCTACGCAACCAAGAGATACATCAGGAATAGATGCTAAAATCAATCGAGTGACCTCTGGTGATGTGGGGCAATTCATGCACCATCAAACTTTAGCCGCAGAAAATTTGGCAGAAGCGCGTAAATTACGTCAATGGATGAAAGACGATCATTACTGGAATATTGATCTTGCAGGACATGCAGATGCAGCAGCAGCTCGCGCACTTAAGCATCGTCAAGCAGCAGAATCTTCATTAGCAGGTTGGCATGATCGTTGTGAACGTCATCCAAACTATTGTATTGCCGAAGAACTATTAGCCGTTGCCTACTTTCCAACAGGTAGTCATCATGCAAGCCGTGTTAAGAAAGATGTGATTAACCGCATCACAGAATTAGCAAGAATTCATCATCCATTAGAAGTTGAAGTTATTGCTTATACTGATACTGTTGGCAGCAAGTCTTCTAACTTTGCTTTAGCAAAAAGAAGAGCTAATTCAGTTCATAACATGTTGCATGGCAAAGATATTCATGCGCATACAACTATCAAAGAAACTCCCATTGGCGAAGCAAGTGGTCCTGATAACACTAAGAGCCAAAAAAATCGTAGAGTGGACATCAAAGTACGTCGCTATCAACCTTTCCCAAAATAATGGGATAAGTTAGGTAGGTGACTATCTAAAAATGGAGTGAAAAAACATATTTTTCACTTCGCATAAAAAAGCCCTAGCGTTATGATTAACGCTAGGGCTTTTTTTATGTCTCTATTTAGTCGCGGTAAAAATACAATATTCCGCCATTCTGTCATGGAAAAAATCATATTGAGCAAACCCTACCTGATAATTATCGCTTTGAGTTTGTGTACGCAGTCCTAACCATCGGCTAAATTTTTGTACAGGAGCTAAACGCTTCGCTGTTTGATACATATGTACCGAGGAAGGTAATACTTGCTGGCTAATGTCAATGACTTGCGAGGATTCAAAGCCTGCATCATTTAAGTATTGCGTAAATTCTTCACGGTCAGATAAATTCGGCACCATCCAGCCGTTTAAAAATTCCATCACCGTTTTCCACTCTTTTTCATCAAATTCGCGGCGCAGCATAAAGGCATCACATAAAGCTAAGCGTCCACCTTTCTTTAAAACGCGATAAGCTTCTTTAATAAAATCACCTTTATTTAAAGCGTAACACGAACTTTCTAATGCCCACACCACATCAAACGATTCATCTTCATAGGGCGTTTTGCAAAAATCGGCTACGTCAAAATGAGCTAAATCATTTAATTGGCGATTCTTAGCTTTTTTATTGGCATACTCAGCCTGTTTTTCGCTAAGGGTGATCCCTGTGACTTTATTGTTATGCTCACCTGCCATCCATAACGAACTACCGCCTAAGCCACAGCCTGCATCTAATACATGGTCTGTCGATTTAATCCCCGCCGCTTTATATAATTCACGGTTAGTATTTAATAAAGCTTGGTGATGATCGTATTTTTCATTCACATCCCAATAGCCATAATGTAAGGCTAAGTTATCGCTATTACACCATGCGAATAAATAATCGTTATGACAATCTTCGTAATATTCAACTGTATCTTTCAGCAAGTTATCCGTTGATGAATCATCATTTCGGCTTGCATCGCGGTTGTGATAATCTTTGTTTCGTTCTAAATGATAGGTAGTCACAGGAATTAGTTTTGAGGTTGTCTATTCAAAAAAAGGGAGAATTAACTATTAGATGGTGTTGATAAGTTACTCGTAAGTTTCAAATAATTGAATATCTTGCATGGGGTAGTGCTTTTTATTATTTGTCCATAAGGAAAGTTGATACTTTTTTGCACAAGCCGCTATCAAATAGTCTTCTAATGATATTTTGTTATAGGCTTTACGATATTGATTTGCATAAAGTCCTGCAATTTTTCCTATTGATTCGTCTATAGTGAGACACTGACAGTAGGAAAAGAAAGTAGCTATTTGTTCATATTCTTTAGCAAAAGCACCCGCATAAATTTCGGCAATGACAACAGGACAGACATATATCCTGTACTTTTGCTGTTTTAAATTTAATAACGTATCAATTGTTTCTGCTTTTTTGCGTAATACATTAATAACAATATCGGTATCTAATAAGATAGCTTTAACCATTGAGCAAACGACTTTTATTGCGCAATTCATCAACATAAGCAGTTGTATCAATATTAGCAAAACTTTCTAAAGGTTTTAGAGTATTTAGAAAACCAGCCAAATCAGCTTTTTTTTGACCTTCTAGTTCATGTTCTACAGCTTGTTGAATAAATTGTTTAAATGTTTTCCCAGTATTTTTTAAATTAATACTGACTTCATTGGCTAAATTATCAGGTAAATCTATTTCTGCATGATACATAACTCACACCATTATTTTAAAAATTCTAAATTTATTTTTGCTTCATCTCTCAGTCCAAGCTATGAATTATTGACAGTGACTTATAGTGAACAATATATCCATACAAAGTATAGAAATGATTAAATACGATAAACAATGAGTGTTGAGTTAGTTTGCTATAACGAGATAAACTAACTCAACCTATATTGGAAGATTATTTTTTTGTTGCAGTAAACACACAATATTCCGCATAACGCTCACGGAACATATCGTACTGTGCCAACCCAGCATAATAATTAGCTGTTTGAGCTTTATTACGCAAACCTAACCACTGACTGATTTTTTGGATAGGCAATAAACGCTTGCCAACTTTATACATATATTCCGCCGATTGAATGGTTTGATCGTGAATATACTGTAATTCAATATCTTCAAAACCTTCACCTTTCAGTAAACCTTCAAACTCATCGCAATAACATAAATTAGGCACAGCCCAACCATTGAAGAAATCCATCATGGTTTGCCATTGCTCTTTATTAAATTCGCGCTGCATCATGAATGCATCACAATAAACAATACGACCACCGGGTTTTAAAACACGGAAAGCTTCTTTTAAGAACGCGCCTTTGTACTGTGTGTGACAAACACTCTCAGCCGCCCACACTACATCAAAAGTTTCATCTTCAAATGGGGTGTCGCAGAAATTAGTTTTTACAAAATCGGCTAAATCGCCAACGCCTCTTTTCTTAGATTGCTTAGTAGCATAGTCAACCTGCATTCCACTGATGGTCACACCCGTCGCACGGTTACCATATTTTTTAGCCATCCAGATTGAACTACCGCCAATTCCACAACCTGCATCCCAAACGCGGTCAGTGGGTTTGATACCAGCTTTGTCATAAAGCAATTGGTTTTTATTCATCAACGCTTCATGCTGATTATAAGGCTCGTTTGAATCCCAGTAACCATAATGAAACGCTAGATTTTCGCTATTGCTCCAAGCAAACAAATAATCATTATGACAATCTTCAAAATGTTGCGCGGTATCTTCTACCAGCTCTCTATCAGAAAGTTTTACATCTTGGGCTAAACTATCATCGCGATAGTCTTGATCGGGTTCCATACGGAATAGGGTTTGCTCGGTCATCGTAAATAATTAAATAATGAGTTAAGTTGATTTTTTTAATACGCATTTTGTGCGAAAAGCCGAACATTTTACCTTGTTTTTCATTTCCTTGCGGCTAAATAAATTTAAGTAAGCAACTC
>WTBX01000389.1 GCA_013138855.1 Methylococcaceae bacterium | reverse complement strand
TGTTCATTTAAAGGTTCGATTAAACAATCAGCCGATAAATATGCTTTTAAATGGGTTAAATCTTTATCCTTACAAGCCGCATTTATCACTAATAGAAAGCCATCGTCAAAACGAGTAATAATAATATCGTCAACAACGCCGCCATTTTTATTGGTGAGAATGGTATATTGCTGTTGTCCAATATTTAGGGCGGAAATATTGCTAGGGGTAAGTTTTTCTAATTCTAAAGCAATGTTTTGTCCTGTTAGCCATAGTTGTCCCATGTGAGATATATCAAAAAATCCAGCGTGAGTGCGGCAATGTAAATGCTCGCGGATAATCCCGTCTTTATATTGCAAAGGCATTTGATAGCCTGCAAACTCGGTCATTTTTGCAGCTAGTTGCTGGTGTAAATCATAAAGCGGGGTATGTTTTGATGTTTTCATGGGGTTCTCGTCGAGATTGTAGAAACGATGCTTACTTGAAATTATAGTTTCAAAAAACTTATATTTGCCGTTTTAATAGAAAATTCGTACTATGAGTTTTAAATATTAAGCATTCTAATAGTTCCTAAACTCTGTATTATTGCCATTAAGTTAAGCATTTTATCAGGAGTAAAATAGCTTTAGCTATTTTCGAGACTCGCCAATAGCTAAAGCTATTGGACTCCAAGTTTTCTTAACTCAAAGCTAAAAGTATGGGAACAAGAAAAATACTAAGGAGAAAGTTATGTGTGGAATAGTAGGTGGAATTGCACAACGTAATGTTGTGCCTATTTTAATCGAGGGTTTAAAGCGTCTTGAATATCGTGGTTATGATTCAGCGGGACTTGCCGTCATTGATAATAATGAACTACAGCGGCATCGAGAATTGGGAAAAGTGGCAGGGCTTGAAGTCTTGCTTGATAAGCAACCGATACGCGGAAATACGGGGATAGCGCATACGCGCTGGGCGACACATGGCAAACCTAGTAGGGACAACGCTCATCCGCATATCAGCGGTGATAAAGTGGCGGTTGTTCATAATGGCATTATCGAAAATCATCAGCAATTAAAAATCGAACAAGAGGCAAACGGTTATAAATTTAATTCTGAAACCGATACCGAAGTCATTGTTCATCAAATTCATTGGCAATTAAATAATAGTAAAAATTTACTAGATGCGGTGCAAAAGAGTATTACTCATTTAGAAGGAGCTTACGCTTTAGGCGTGGTCTGTAAAGATGAACCTGATACTCTAATCGCTTGCCGAAAAGGGAGTCCATTAGTCATCGGCGTTGGTATAGAAGAATATTTTATCGCCTCCGATGTCGCAGCATTATTACCTGTTACCCGACGTTTTATTTTTTTAGAAGAAGATGATGTTGCGGAAATTAAAGTTGATTCATTAACTATTTATAATGCGGCTGGCGAAGTTGTTGAACGCGAAATCAAAGAAAGCCAATTAACAGCGGAGTCTACGGGTAAAGGTGAATATCGTCATTATATGCTCAAAGAAATTTATCAGCAGCCTCAAGCGATTGCCGCAACTTTGGCGGGACGTTTTGTTAATAATGAATTACAGGAAAATGCTTTTGGTCATCAAGCAGAAGCGGTGTTTGATAGCATTAAATCTGTACAAATTATTGCCTGTGGAACCAGTTATCATGCGGGCTTAATTGCGCGTTATTGGTTTGAAAAACTGGCTAGAGTTCCTTGTAACATAGATGTGGCGAGTGAATTTCGTTATCGTTCTCCTGTTATTTCAGAAGATACGTTAATCGTCACTATTTCTCAATCAGGGGAAACAGCGGATACTTTGGCAGCATTAAAAGAAGCTAAAGCACTAGGAGCTAAGCATTCTTTAGTTATCTGTAATGTTCCAGAAAGTTCTTTAGTCAGAGAGTCGGAATTAGTATTAATGACTAAAGCAGGGGCTGAAATAGGCGTGGCTTCCACTAAAGCTTTTACCACGCAATTAGTCGGCTTGATGATGTTGGTTATTGCAATTGGTAGACGTTTTCAGTTAAGTGAAGAGCTGGAAGAAAAAATAAGTACGGCTTTATTTACCTTGCCTGAAAAAATTCAGCACGTTTTAGAATTGGATGAGCCAATTAAACAACTGTCTGAGCAATTTGCAGAAAAACAACACGCGCTGTTCTTAGGGCGAGGCACACATTATCCTGTAGCGATGGAAGGGGCGTTAAAGTTAAAAGAAATTTCTTATATTCATGCAGAAGCTTATCCCGCAGGTGAATTGAAACATGGGCCTTTAGCCTTAATTGATTCGGAAATGCCTGTAATTATCGTTGCACCAAATAATAGTTTGCTGGAAAAACTTAAATCAAATATGCAGGAAGTCAGTGCAAGAGGAGGGCAGTTGATTGTATTTATGGATGAAAGTTTGGAGGCAGTTGAAGATGAGAATACGCAAATTATTAATATTCCTAGTATAACGACGAATGAAATTGCACCCATTATTTATACCATTCCTTTGCAATTATTAGCTTATCATGTCGCTATTTTAAAAGGGACGGATGTAGACCAGCCTCGTAATTTAGCGAAATCAGTGACGGTTGAATAATTTCGACCTGTACGATTAATTCAGCTCAACACTAAGACTGGCGGCTATCCGAAAGACGTAGTCTTTTGGGTAGCTGCCAGTCCCCATTAAATAAACTGATAAAGCGTGGGGACTGGCAGCAAACTAAAGGGCTTCGCCCTTCAGCTTGCCGCCAGTCTTTTAATCGTACGCGCCAGCGTTGTAAAGTGGGAACCAGAAAAATTTTATCCATCACTAATAGGTAGTTTTACCCAAAAAACACTGCCTTTATCAACAACGCTATCGAATCCTATTTTCCCACCCATCATTTCAATTATTTTCTTGGTGATAACTAAGCCGATACCTGTTCCTTCAATATTACTTGCCTCCGCACCTAAACGATTAAAAGGCTCAAAAACTAAATTAACTTTTTTTTCACAAATGCCATAACCTGTATCAGTGATAGATATTTTTACTTGCCGTTGCTCGATGTTTTCAACAATATCAAT
>WTBX01000270.1 GCA_013138855.1 Methylococcaceae bacterium | reverse complement strand
ATGGGGAGCTAAACGTTGTGCACCGTGTTTCGTTGTGCCGTGATAAAGGGCATTATATTTTTCGGGGCGATTATTTTCATCAGCTAAGATGGACTCGCGTACTGAGAAAACACCGAAAAAACTACGTTCTTGGAAAAGTGTATGCGAGAGCGAACTATGTAAGCCCATGCTGAAAAATAAAATAGTCCCTGTTAATAACGCTAGGGTGACGGCTTGAGTTCTAAAAGCATAAGTTAAACCTGCCAATAAAATTAAAGCTCCGCCAACACTGTCTAAATATTGAGGGAAATCATCGACTAATGCATAAATACTTATCCCTGTAATTAATAATATTACTGGAAATAAAGCTTGTAATGCCAATGCTTTACCTGCGTTTATATCAATATTTTCAGCCGCTAAAAGGCTAGGGCGTAATAATAAAGCCGCGACAATCATAATCGGATATTCATAAACACCACTGAAAACAAAAGGGGCAACGAAAGTATTAAACATCCCGCCTAACATCCCCGCGAATGACATGATTAAATAAAATTTAGTCAAATGTTCAGTATGGGGGCGTGATTTTGCCAATTCGCCATGACAGACCATAATCGATAAAAAGAACGCGCTTAAATGCAGTAATAAGTCTAGCCAGTAAGGGAGTAGAGCAGGGTTGATAAAGGAGTAGGCGATAAAAGGTAATAAGATGACGGGTTGTAATTTCACCATCAATGGATGAATTTTATCTGCCCATGACGAAAATACCAATACGAAAGAGAATAAAAATAGCGTTAAGGGAATAATCCACAATAGCGGCACGGAGGCGATATCGGTGCTGATAAAGTTGGTTAAGCCTAATAATAAACTAGACGGCACAAAGGCGAGTAATCCCCAATGAATTTGAGTATAGAGCGTTAATTCTTCTACTTTTTTTTCTTCAACGTCTTCATGTTGTTTTTGTTGATGAGAACGCCAAAGGACAGCAGCGCAGCCGAGAATTAACGCACACAGAAATACATAACCGCCACTCCATGCAATTTTTTGGGTTGCCAGTCCTATATTCGGTTCAATTAAAAACGGATAACTTAATAAGGCTAATAGACTGCCAGAGTTACTCGCCGCATATAAATAATAAGGGTCATCGCTGGTGTGATGTCCGATATTGGCAAACCATTTTTGTAATAGCGTTGAGGTTGTTGAGATAACAAAAAACGGTAATCCTATTGCTAATAATAACGTCCACATTATCCACAAAGTTGGATTGCTCTCAGTCGGTGGAATGGCGTTTTCTGGCAAAGCTAAGGGCAGAGCTAAAAAACTTATTGCAATCACAGCGGCATGAACTTTAATTTGTCGATGTTGTTCTACATGAGAGGCGATGTAATGGGCGTATAAATAGCCTAAAAACAGCACGGTTTGATAAAACACCATGCAAGTATTCCAAACCGCAGGCGAGCCGCCTAGCAATGGCAATAGGGTTTTGCCGAACATCGGTTGCAATATAAACATCAATGAAGCACTGATGAATAAGGTGATGGCGAAGAGGAGGGTTAGGGAAAGGTTGCGGTCAAATGTTTGATTCATTGCTTAAAGTTAGAAATTTATTATTTTTGTTTTAGTTAGAGATTATTTTTTGGGTTCAGACCAAAATTCCATATCAATAAATTGTGTATATTCCCAAGGGCAAGTTTCAGGAAAATTTGATTCGGGTAATCCTGTTTCGTCCGCTGCATCGCCTCTGGCTAATTCATAAGCATCGTTTATTACTTCCTGTAATTTACTTTTTAAACTGGGGCTTTGTTGCAAGCGTTTAGCAATTCTACGTCGTTGTTCTTTGATGGTTAAAGTCCAGCTACGGGTTTGTAGGTTTGGTTGATACTGCCATTTGAGTAGGTGCATTAGTAATACGGTTAGTCGAGATTCTAGCTCTCGTAATTCTGAATTACCCATGCTTTCTATTTCCTCTATCAACTGTTCCAAATCTATTTTATTGAATTCTTTTGTGCGTAATAAACTAGCTTGCTGTTGAGTCCAAGCATAAAAGTCTTGTTGTTTAATCGTTTCAGTATTCATGGTCAACACCTCTGTCTAATCCATTGTTATATTTATTTTGCTTGTATTCCTGTGAGGGAGCGAGAGAACAAAAATAGGTTTCATGAGCGTTTTGGTGTTCCATATAGGTAATGGTCATGATTTTCTGCTAAATCTTCAATACCTGTTTCAATGGCAATTTCTTCTATATTCAGGTTATCCCACGAGTCATCGGTTTCTAAAATTTCTGAGTTTTGTAATGATTTATCTAATATTTTGACAATAAAATCATTAAAATTAGGCATGGTTTTTAGTTTGTCACCTAAGGTATCAGGTAATTCAATGGTTAATTGCATGTTTTTCTCCTAATTTTGTAAGTGTGTGGAAACCAGACAAATACTTTTTATTCAGCTAGAGGTAATAAAACGACTTGTTCTGCTAAACCTATACGTTCAGCACATAGCCACATTTTTTTATCCAAGGTTGCAAAGCCTGAATATTCGCTGCTCAAGGTTAAATGTAAAGCATCAGCAAAATCCATTCCTGATTCATAGTGATTTAGAGCTAAGGATAAGGCTTTTGCATCAGGCACGATGATGTTAGTTAAGCCTGCAATATGGCGAATTTTTGCGGCGACTATTTCGCGTGTCAGTGCATAACTTTTTTTAGATGATAATACCCAGACAGTTTCGAGTACGACGGTTGGTAATAATATGCATTTTTGATGCTGTAAAAATCGTATTGCGGCTTCGGTTTGTTGTCTATCATCCTTCATTAAATAGCGTACTAGAATATTGGTATCAACGACAATCATAATTTTTGACTCGCTTCCCACTCAATTGCGTCATTCATTTCTTCTATAGTTAATGGTTTTCCATGATAAACAGAAGGCGTATCAATGCTTTCTAGTTGTGTTTCAGGGAAAATATCATTTGCTTTATTTTGCACAGGTTTTTTAGTTAATAAGAAATCCAGAAAATCGGTTAATTCTTGTAAACGTGTGGAATCAAGCAACTGGGCTTTATGGTAAATTTGTTCTGCGTTAATCATAACCGTTTTTCCTAGATCTCATGGGCTGAGTGAAAAGTGATAAATTAATTTATCAAGCATCAGGATAAAAATTCATATCCATAATTTGCTCTAGCGAATATTGGCACTCTTTTGGAAAGGTTTTAATCGCAAGTCCTGTTTCTTTTTCTGTTTGACGTAATGCGTATTTATAAACTTTGGCTAAGGTGATTTGTAATTTATCTGGATTTTTAAGGCTAGGGTTGTCATCTAAATGGTCTTTAATTCGGTCACGTTGTTCTTCAATGGTTAAAACCCAGCTTCGGCTTTGAAGGCTGGTTGGTATTGCCATTTTAGTAAGTGGGTTAGTAATACTTCCAAACGACTCAGTAACGCTCGTTTTTCACTTGCTCCCATGCTTTCTAATTCCTCAATTAAAAAATTAACATCTAATTTTGAAAGACAACCTGTTTTTAAAACCTGTGCTTGTTGCTGTATCCAAGCGTAAAAATCTTGTTCATGTAAAACTGTCATGGTTAGGCTACCTGTTGATATATGTTCACTCTAGTCCCCACATTTTGATTTATTTCTAATATGGAATGGGGATTTGGTTTGTTCCTTACAAGTTCGGCAAGTTTATAAAAAGCTGTGTAAGGCATACATTGCACAGTTTATACGGCTGACGATGCTTTTTTCAGATAAAGTTCAACTGGAATAAATGCGAAAGGCATTAAAGATGCTAAAAATAAAGGAATCCATATTTTTAAAGACCAATTGTTTTTACTTGAAACAATAAGGGAGAGTATTAAATAAAGTAAAAATAAAACACCGTGTGACATACCCAGATAAAACACATACTCTCGGCTAATAATGCCTAAGGTTACACTCAGTATGATTAAATAGGACAAACCTTCAAAAATACTAATGGTGCGAAAAGTGTTGAGCATATTTTTTAATCCTTATTAATATAAATATTAAGTTTTTTTCTAGTTCCCACGCGCTGCGCGGGAATTTAGTGAGGACGCGCTAGCGTGCTGTAATACATAGCATCACGAAGTTATGGGATGCTAGAGCATCCCTTGACGGTATTCCTACCATAGAGCGTAGGAAGGATTGATTTTTAAGAAATCAACTTAATATTTGGGTATTCATCCCAGTTAATATTTTCAGGACACTCTAACTCTCGAAGAATAGGAAAAGTTTTGCTGTTACGCCCTTTTTTCAGTTTTGTATTGATTTGTTTCAAAAAAGAATTCCAGCCTATTTCTTCAATAATGGATTGAACAACAATCCAAT
>WTBX01000255.1 GCA_013138855.1 Methylococcaceae bacterium | reverse complement strand
GGATTTGTTGGCTATTGTCCACACCTTTAGTTGTAGGCTTTATGGACTTAGAAGTTATAAAAAAACTTTAAAAAAGGCACTGGAAAATGAAAGTAATTCTTAGCCATAAAATAGAACTAAAACCTAACAACGAACAAGAAACGTTTTTAAAACAATCGTGTGGCGTATCTAGGTTTGGCTATAACTTGGCTTTGGATGTTTGGAATAAAGAATATGACGCGGGTAATAAACCTTCTGCGTTTTCAGTTAAAAAACTCGTTAATGCCATGAAAAAAGAGGTTGCGCCGTGGTCTTACAATGTTTCTAAGTGTTGTATCGAGGAATCAATCATAGATTTAGGCAGAGCCTTTAATAATTTTTTTAAAGTCAGTAATACTAGACATCCAACGTTTAAAAAGAAAGGCATTAAAGACAGTTTTCGATTAAATAATGAGAGTTTTAAATTTGTAGGTGATTCACACTTACAGATAGCGAAGTTAAAAAGTCCTATCCGTATTTGTGAATCTCTTAGATTCAAAGGCAAGATTTTATCTTGCACTATTTCAAGACAAGCAGATAAATGGTTTGCCTCGGTCAACTTGGAATTAGACTGGAACTCTGAACAATATCAACAGCAAGAACCAAGCTGTGTGGGTGTTGATTTAGGGGTTAAATCATTGGCTGTTTTGTCAGATGGTGCGGTATTTGAAGGTTTAAAACCACATAAAGCGGCTTTAAAAAAACTTAGAAAGCTGAATAAAGATTTAGCTCGAAAAGTGAAAGGCAGTCACAATTGGCATAAATGCAAGTTAAGGCTTGCTAAATGTCACGCTAGAATTGCCAATATTCGCAAAGATTATTTGCATAAACTTACCACGCATTTAGTTAAAAACTTCTCAATAATTTGTATCGAAGATTTAAACGTAAAGGGAATGTCAAAAAATCACTGTTTAGCGCGTTCGATTCTTGACGGTGGTTTTGGGATGTTTAAATCCCTGCTTGAATATAAGTGCAAGCTATATAACGTGATTTTAATCAAAGCAGACCGATTTTTTCCAAGTACAAAAAACTGTTCTAGTTGTAGTGAAGTTCACGACATGCCATTAAGCAAGCGTGAAATGAATTGTAAATGTGGTTTAAAAATAGACCGTGATGTAAACGCGGCTATCAATTTAAAAAACTACGGTTTAAAAGCGGTCGGTTCGCCCGCTTAATGTTGTGGACTAGCAAGCTCTGGCTTCAAAACATCGAAGTGAAACTAGCTAGGATGAAACAATTATTTAACACTATTTTCTTAACTTTGGTTAAGAATAGGTAAGTTTAAAGGAACAGGTAGAACAATTAGTGATAATAAATGTAGCGATGATAAGACATACAATTTTCATGTGTCTATTCGCTAGTAATTTGCTGATTAAATTTATAGGCATGATGCCTTTCTCTGATTTAATTTTTGCCCTTGGTAATGAGATGGCTAAATGCCATAATAAATAGTATTCGCAGTGATTGAAGCATAGCAAGCGAATATAACTTGAATCAACAAGGCGTAAGACATGACTCTATCTGATTATCTTTCTCTCTCAAAACAAATAAAAATAGGCAAACGCTTGCCTGATGCGGTTTATCTACATGTTTCCTGCTTATCGCTTTTAGAGCCTAAATTACTTGAGTTAGTTAAACACAGTGAAAAGTTAGCTCAACTTTCTGCTGATGATTATCAAATCATTAAATTTAGTTTGTCTGAAGCGGCTTTATCCTTTTTAGCTTATCCTGATTTTTTTGATAATGCTTTCCCTGAATTAAAGGCAAGTTGGCGGGTTAATTTAGAGAACGAACAATTTGCTTATCGCAGTTATCAACAGTCTATTAACCCGCCTATTTTGCATCGCAAAGAATTATTATTGCCTGATAATCACCCGCGTTTAGCCGAGTATCAAGCCTTAACCACAATGGCTGAAAGCTTAGGTTTGTTTAGCGACACTAAACGCATTGGGTTTAAGCAATATTGGCATGATTTAATTGCCCAAACAGGTTATCAATTAATAGGACAGCAATTTGTCCCTTTAGCGAATGATGATTCGCTGGCTGTTGAGAATGAAAACTCATCGAAAGAAATTCTACGCCATAAAACCGCTTTGAGTCGTTCGGGTTTATCTGCACCTGTTCAATGTTTAATGCGTCACGAATTATTAACTGTGGAGCAGAGTTTTTTCGATTATGGTTGTGGTCGAGGGGATGATTTAAACAACTTAGCGGAGAATGATTTTAAGGTGGCGGGTTGGGATCCTTATTATGCTAATGAAAACCAGCTCCTCGCTGCTGAGGTAGTTAACCTCGGTTTTGTGATTAATGTGATTGAAGACTATGACGAACGTGTTGCCGCTTTACAAAATGCTTATCGCTTAACTGAAAAAGTGTTGGCAGTATCGGTGATGCTGCACAATGCGCAATCCTTAAAAGGTTGTTTTTATAATGATGGCGTTGTTACTCAGCGCAATACCTTTCAAAAATATTTTACTCAGGATGAGATTAAAAGCTTTGTAAGTGAATGTTTAGGCAATGAAGCAATAGCAATTGCAGCAGGGATTGTATTTGTTTTTAAGGATAAAGATTTAGAACAGCAATTTTTAACGCGCAAACAGCGTAATCGTTCTAAAGTTTTACATCTTCGTTATCGTGAATCATTAACGCCCCAACAAAAAGCGTCTAAACTTTATGAGACTCATAAAGCCCTGTTAGATGATTTATGGTGGCAATGGTTAGTTTTGGGTAGAGAACCTGATAAAAGCGAAGTGGAAAATCTTGCAGAAATTAATGCCGCTTTTGGCTCTTTGCGTAAAGCTTTACGCTTTTTACTGACTCAAAAAGATGAAGCCCTCTTAAAAACCGCACAACAAGCTAAAGTAGACGATTTAACGGTTTATTTCGCCCTCAATCAATTTGCTAAACGTAAAGCCTACAAACATTTAAACCCCAGTTTACAGCGCGATATAAAGACGTTTTTTGGTTCTTACGTTCAAGCACAAGAACAAGCGACCGCGCTATTATTTCAGCTTGCCGATAAAGATAAACTCTATCAAGCCTGTTTAAAATCCAGTGAAAATGGTTTGGGTTATTTAGACGAAAAACAGGCATTACAACTGCATACAGATTTAGTTGAGCAATTACCCGCAATTTTACGCGTATTTATTGGGTGTGCCACGGTGTTATATGGTGATGTTGAAAATGCGGATTTAGTTAAAATTCACAGTCAATCCAGTAAACTGAGTTTATTAAGTTTTGATGATTTTACTCAAGCCGTTCCCAAATTATTAGAACGTGTCAAAATCAATTTAATCACACAGGAAATAGATTTTTTTCATTATGATGGTATTCATTATCAGCCACCATTACTGTATTTAAAATCGCGTTATTTGAATGAAGAATCGGCGCAGTATGCGGAACAATTAGCCTTTGATGAAGCCTTGCAAGCGTTGCAGTTATTTAATCTACAACGCTATGGTGATACGCGGGCAGCTTTTTATCAAACGCTGGAGCAACATCGCTGGCAGATTGATGATTTAAACTTAATCCGCAGTCAAACTATTCCAGAACTTGATAGCCCATGCGGGCAATATTTACGCTATCGGGATTTAATTGAATGTGGACAAACGCAACAAGCTACCAATATTGCCAACCTACCACAGCAAGCCGATAGTTATACTGCTTTGTATGAATTAGCGATTAATATTCTTGACCCTGTGATTGATTATTTTGGCATGATTGAATTAAATTATGGCTTTTGTGGCAGAGAACTTGCCAAGCAAATTCCTAAAAATATCGCACCCAAATTAGACCAACATGCCGCCTGTGAATTAAATACACGCGGTAATTTAATTTGCCCAAGATTAGGCGCGGCGATTGATTTTAGAGTTCAAGATGAAGCTATGCGCGAAGTCGCCGATTGGGTTATTGAAAATACACCATTTGATAGATTGTATTTTTATGGTGATGATAAACCGATTCATGTCAGTTATTGCGCAATCCCGAAAGGCGAAGTGGTTGAAATGCGCGTATCAAAAACAGGCAGAAGAGTACCAAAAGTGGTGCGTTCACTTAATAATGATTAGAGCAATTCTCTTAACGCTTTAATCGTCGTTGTTATTTTATCAATAGCATATTCAATATCATCTGTAGTGCTAAAACGCCCAAAGCTAATACGCACCGCACCATAAAGTCTATCGCCTTCTATCCCCATCGCTCTTAAAACATAAGACGGTTCAATTGCACCTGATGAACAGGCAGAGGCAGAAGAAATGGCAATGTCATCTTGCAAGCGAACAAGTAACATATCTGCATCAATATCCTTAAAACTGATATTAACAATATTAGGTAAGCTATTCTCTAAATCACTGTTAATTAACAAGGTGTTAGTTGAAGCTAAACCTGCTAATAACTGATTTCTAAGCGTTAGCGCGTGGTCATAATCTTGCTGTAAATTTTCACAGGCAAGCGTCAACGCTTTAGCAAACGCGACAATTTGATGAGTCGCCAATGTTCCTGCTCGCAATCCATATTCTTGACCGCCGCCATTAAATAATGGTTTTAATGAGACGTTTTTACGGTTACGAATATATAAACAGCCGATGCCTTTAGGGGCGTAAAGTTTATGGCCAGAAATGGATAATAAATCTATTGGGGTTTGTGATAAATCTATAGACAGTTTCCCCGCCGCTTGTGCTGCATCCACATGAAACAAAATGTTTTTAGATTGTGCTAACTCTGCAATCGCGGCAATGTCTTGAATATAGCCTGTTTCATTATTAACCTGCATGATGGAAATCAGCAAAGTTTGCGGAGTAATCGCTTGCTCAATGTCTTCTAAGCTAATTTTTCCCTTTGAATCAGGACGTAAATAAGTAACGCTAAAACCCTCCTGCTCTAAAGCTTTGCAACTATCTAAAACGGCTTTATGTTCTGTTACAGCGGTAATAATATGTTTGCCTTTATGCTGATTAGCATAAGCGATGCCTTTTATGGCTAAATTATTGGCTTCCGTCGCACCCGAGGTAAAGACAATATCTTTCGCATTACAATTTAGACAGCGAGCAATGTCGGTTCTCGCGTTTTCAACGGCTTGTTCTGCCTGTAAGCCTAAACTATGTTGAGTTGATGAAGGGTTGGCAAAAATATCATTTATACCTAGGTAATGTGTCATTACTTCAATTACTTGAGGCGCGATAGGGGTTGTCGCAGCATAGTCCAGATAAACAGGAAACCTTACATCCATTGTCATTTTTCTCTCACAGGTTTTAAAATTAGCATAAAATATCATTCCATTTTACACACTCCACTTAATTCACAAAATACATCATGCAATTTACTGGCACTGCGGCTTTTGGGCGACATGAAACTTTTGCTTTGCGTTATTCATGGCTTACAAAAGGTTTTCAAGAATTTACGAAAGACTCTACTATTTTTTCATCCGATGCTGCGACTGTAGAATTAGGGGTGGGTAAAAATATGGTGAATTCGATTAAATATTGGTTATTAGCCACAAAAATGCTGGAACGGGTGGATAAAGGTTTCAAAACGACTGAACTCGGCGAGGCTATTTTTTCAGAAAATGGTTTTGACCCGTATTTAGAAGATGAAGCAACTTTATGGCTTATTCATTGGTTATTAGTCACAAATTCTGAATTAGCAACGGCGTGGTATTGGTTTTTTAATTGTTATCATAAGCCTGAGTTTACTAATGAAGAAGCAGGTTTTGCGCTAGTTGATTTTGTTAAAACTCAATTGACTCACAAGCATTCTGAAAGAACAGTTAAAAAAGAAATCGACTTAATTTTAAGAATGTATGCACAATCACGTTCAGCCTCTAAAACATCTTTAGATGATTTATTAGATTC
>WTBX01000133.1 GCA_013138855.1 Methylococcaceae bacterium | reverse complement strand
TTAATGGGTCATGCTGTGAGGTAGGAAAATAATTTTTTAACAGATGATTGCTAATGGTAAGTAATAGATGATTATCTTTTAATAACGTCTGATAAATTTCCTCTGTAAAACCCGCTGTAATATTTTTATCTAACAGTTCTTTTTTAAATAAATGCCCAACGCTAGTTCGTTTTAAAGTTTTACTTTCTGTTATTTCCCAGATTCCATCATTTTCGAGTTTTCCAAATGGATAATAAGAGTTGTCATGATTCCCATCTAAATTTAATGTAAGAAAAGTTTTTTTAAACCCCTTATCCATTTCATCAAAAGTTAATAGTCTTTCCCGTTTATCCCAACATTGAGCCAAGGCATAAAGTAACAAAACAGGTTTGTGCAGGCTTACTTTTCCTTTTTCTTGAAAAACCCTAATAGAATAAAATTTTTCTAAAATTTCTTGATTTTTCATAATGTTATAACATACAAGTTAAACAGCCATCATCATCGTCATCGTCGTCTTCATCCAATACGACATCTATTAATTTTGTCGGTTTTTTTCCTTTTTGATTCAATAAAGCAAACTTTTCTTTGATTTCATCTTTACGCGCCAAAATTTCATCTAATGATTCATTTTGCGACCATGTATAACGCTTGCCTGTTTTTTCATCATATTTTTCATAAGTTTTCGCATCTTCAAATAAATCAGGATGATTTTCATATAAACCAATCCATTCTATTTTGCGTTGATAAAAACAAAAGTGACATCCAGAACGACTGCGCCAATTGTAATAAGCAGGTAATCCTAAGCCTGATTCATTAAGCAGGTTAATAATATCTTCTTTGATTAAGCCATCTTCTTTAAAAGGAAAAACGGCTTTTATATTCGGCTTTGTAGAGATATAACCTTCACGTTGAGGCTCATCCGCTCGAATTCCTACATAACTAATCACTTCATCATCACCAACAAAGGCTTCAAAAGGTTTTAGTTTTAAATTTATCGTACACCAACGCTGCTGGGCTGAGGGTAAATAGTTATTGTGTAATTTAAGGTAATAATCAAACTTTCGTCCTCCATTTAAGCGGGTAATTTCTTTACCGAGATAATCTTCCATCAAATCGACAAAAGCTAAGGTTTCGGGAAGTTCTGCGCCTGTATCGGTAAAGTAATATTCCATATTTGGTACTTTATCACGCATATAAATGGCTAACGCTGCACTATCTTTACCACCTGAAAGCCCTAACAAATGCCGTACTTTTTTTTCCTCAACCATTAATATTCCTTTTTGCACTCACGCTAAAATTATTCAATCTGTTCGATTAAAAAATATCCAAAACACGGAGTCCAATAGCTTTAGCTATTGCCGTGAACCATAAAAACTAAAAATTTTCGCTTTGTAAGCTCTGTTTTAACCGTTTTCAAAGCTCGCCAATAGCTAAAGCTATTGGACTCCGTGTAAAAATTACACCCTACTTATTCCTGCTCTACCGTCAACATCTGAGCAATTAACCCTAAACGCTCCGCCTTATTAAGCCTTTGTAACTTCGGATTCCAATCCGATAAAAACTGCGTTATTTTTTGCTGACTTTCATCATCAATATAAACAGGCTGACTAATTGGCTCTTGTTGTTGACTAATCAAACGAATTAACTTCACTTCCGTCTTACTCTCTGGCGCAACGGTAAGCTGGTGTGCATGTAACTTCTCTAACTCTAATAATCGCTCACTTAACTGAATTAAACGATACTCCGCCTGCGCTTGCTGCTCGGCTCGCCATTTTTTAGTAGGGACTTTACCTAATAACGCACCAATAGATTCTAACCATGCCTCATCCGTCTCTTTATTATTCTGCAAGCGTTTAATAAATGCCTGCAAACCATCACGGTCATGACTGTATTTTTCTAAGCCACTAAAACGCGCTTGAATCATTTGGCGTAATTCAGCAAGATTCAAACTCTCATCTAAACCTAAAGCTGCCGTTAATTGCTGTTGAAATAAGGCTAATAAAGCAGGGTAAGCCTGTTTAAGCTGCTTTAAATGCTGAACCAAAGTATTCATAAAATCATCGGGCTGCATACCGTTGACTAAATCTATTTCACTAAAGGCAGCAAAACCACAAGCTTGCGGTAAATGCTCAAATAATAATTGAATCGGACTTTGGGTTTTAGCAAAGGCATCGCGCACCGCTAGCGTTTGTTTATCTAAATTTTTAGTATGCGCAGTGTACTCAGGTAAACCATGAATGAATTTGGCTAAGGACTTAATAATATCTAATAAAGAGCCTTCTTCGGGGGTTTTGTCTAATAGCGTTTCTAAATAATGATTAAATAAATTCGCTTGCACCCCTTGCATGGCAAACACTTCTAAACTAAATAAATCAGGGCGTTTTAATAAAATTTCAAAATGCTCTAAAGTCATTTGCGGACAAAATATGCCCTCTTCATATAAGGCTAAACGACGTTGATTTGCCAGATAATAAGCAATAAATAATAACGGTAATACTCCCGCTTTAATGCCATAAGGCGGTTGTTGTAGATGGGCATATAAATCCGCCAGTTTTACTATTGAGGCTTGTTTTTTAATATAAACATCAATACCACGCCATACTTTTTGCATGTTGTAGTCATTATCAAGCGGTTCGCAAATCGTCCATAAACCTTTACGCTTTCTATGAATGCCTGTTTCTTTAAATAAGGCTTTATAAATAGATTTTTCGGGGGGGAATTTATCCTTCTCAAAACCTAAATCTTCAAGATGCGCATGACTCAGCATTAAGGTGGCGAGTTTTTTTCTGGCGGAGTTCGCTTGAGGTGAAGGTTTATCGCGGTTGATTAATTCATTTTTAATCAACGGTGCGGCACTGTAAACCTGTTCTAAAATTTGGGATAAATGCGTTTGCAGGTGACGGCGGTTGTCTAGCTGAATTTTTTTGCCGATACGAAACCAATCATTAAGTTCTGGATGCTCTAATAAATTACTTAATAATTGTTCTTCCTGTTGCTGGGTATTAGTTAAATATTCTTTAAGTTCGTATTGGGCAACAGGGTCGGAATTTAACGCCTGATTTTCATTTTGTATACGTTCTAAGGCTTGAATTTCGGTGAGGCTATCCCTTAATTGGCTGGCTTGT
>WTBX01000426.1 GCA_013138855.1 Methylococcaceae bacterium | reverse complement strand
TTTCGCATCGGCATAATAATAACGTCTATAAATGACTGGGGTAATAGGGTCTTTTGCAGCCAATATATAAGGATAAAGCTTTGCAGCACCAGAAAAATAAGGTCCTATCTGACCAAGCCAAAATGATGTTAGCATTTGTGCTATTTGCTTATCAGATTTATTATCAAGAAGCCTTTCTAAAAACATTAATTCCTGTTGCGAATCTTCATAATACGTTTCAAATTTGGCAGTCAAATGCGTTTTAATTTTTGGAAATCGTGAAATGGACGGTTTATCTGCTAGAAAAAGAGGCATTACAAGATCAGAATATTCTCGGTCTGTTGTACCATTCACAGCTTTTCTTAAAAGCATTATTTCCTTAAGAAAATCTTCGGGGAACACTTGATGTTCTTCTAATGGAAAAATATGATGTTGCCCTAATCCTCTCCAGTACTTTCGCTGCGCCCACTCCATAGGATCGAACATATCCCGCACAAGATAACTCTTAAAATTATAAATAGCATCTCGTTTAAGGTTTTGCCGTACTCTAAAGCTAACACTTTTGAATTTTTGTTTTAAAGTGACGGATTCCTCGATAGCAAAAGATAAATGCGGTTTTAATGAAATAAAGATTATCAGTAATATTTTTAAAAATAATTTCATTATTTCAAAATCCTTTAAAAAACCTACTCAAAAAGAACAACCAAAGCGTCAAGTGTTTCTAAATCTGGAAAATCTTCATAAATACCACTTAAAGGCTCGGCTGCCTGCATTCCCCTTACAAATAAATAACGTACTCCGCCAAAATGCTGTTGATAATTATAATCAGGTAGGCGATTTTTTAAATAAAGATGCAATACCACACTATAAAGCCAATATTGCAAACCGTAATTATGCTCACGCATCGCAGCGGTCATAGTTTCAGTACGATAATCTAACAAATAATTAGTTTTATAATCCATCACATAATAACGACCCTCATATTCACAAATCAAGTCAATAAAACCTGTTAAATAACCTGCAAGCTGTTTTTTATTTAAAGCTTGGTAGGTTGGACAATGAGCTAAAAGCTTATTAATATCCTCAACATCCAAATCATTAACTGCTAAATAAAATGGCATTTCTTTAACACATTGCCAATACTCAAGGTTTTTCAGACAAAACTCTTCATCATCAACTGATAACGGCGTACTTACCACCGTTTGCAATAATTGATTGATGACTTCGGGATTTTCCAAACGCAAACCATAACGCTGACAGGTTTTATCTCGCTGCAAGCTAATATCGGTTTCAGGTTCTGCCAATTTTTTAAAACTATTAAATTCTAATAAACTGTGAATCACATTACCTGTATGCGACCCCCTCGGTAAATCAATGGTTAATGGATAATTGTTAATGGTTAATGGTTCATCATCACTTTCTTGCGCTTTATCTTCGGGTAGGTCTGGGGCTTCTTCCTTAGTCAATGCGGCTAAAGCGGTGTAACTACTCATTTGCCAATGGCTGTCAAAATAACGGCTGCGTTTTTTAACGACAGGATTAATGATTTGCTGTTGCGTTTGATAGTAGCCACTAATTTCAGTTTTAGGCTCTAATAATTCATAAGCAAAAACGTCAGGCTGTTCATCTTGAAACACTTTTAACTTTTTGTGCTGTGCATCAAAGTCATCAAAATAAAAATCCATTAGATATGCGAGGGCGGAATTATTCGGGCTATTCTTAGTACGAACATTTGCCCATGCGATATAGCAGCGATATTTTGCTCGCGTCAATGCCACATAAAGTATGCGTAAATCTTCGGCAAGCTGTTCATTTAACGCGAGTAATTTATGCTTTTCAAACTCATTAGAACCTAAGTCATTAATCATATTGCCATCGACATGACATTTAATTAATTCTTGTTCTTGCTTTAAGCGTTCATTGCTTTGCCATAAAAATGGACAAAATACCACCGCATATTCCAAGCCTTTAGAACGGTGCATGGTGACAATTTTTACCGCTTCGTCATCACTTTCAAGCCGTAATTGCTGCTCTTCCGAACCTCCCTCCGCATCTTGAATTGTCTGAGCTAAGTATTCCAGCGTTTTTTCTATGCCTAAATGTTGTTCACTAGCCGTTTCTTGTAATAATTCAATTAAATGATGTAGATTACTTAGAATACGCTCCGCGAGGGGTAAGGCGGCTAAATGACTATGAACTTTTTCATGTGCTAATAAACGCGACATCATCGCCATCAGACCTTGTTGCTGCCAGAGTAGATGATATTCGCTAAACCGTGAAACCCACGCATCTAATTCGGCTTCATTGTTCATTAAGGCATAAAAAGATTGTCCCTCTAAACCAAACCAGTCCAGCGTTAAGGCTTGTTTTAAACGACGCATATCACCTGTAGAACTCACCGCTTGCAATAATTGGTATAACTCAAAGGCTTGAGGTACTGCAAAAACTGATTCAATACTATTTAAAACCGCAGGCACACCTTGTTTTTGCAAAGCGGCTTGATAATCTCGCGCTTGTCTATTGCTGCGTACTAAAATGGCAATATCTTTGGGTTTTAAATCCCTATGGTTATCCTCAATTTTTAAAGTATAGGCTTGATTTAATAATTCTAAAATCTCATTCACAACCGCAGTTTTAATTTCTTCTGCCGCTTTGCCGCTCGTCCAATCACCTGTTTTGTTATCACTCTCGCCTAATTGCCATAACATCATTGGAGCAATACTTTCTTCTTTATAATGCACATCACCATCGTTTATTTTTCGTGCAGCAGCAACATCATTAAACGGCAGTTTCTCAAATAAAAATGCTTGATCGCGCTCAAAGAGTTTATTAACAGCAGTGACTAATTGTGGATGCGAACGCCAGTTATGCCCTAAGGTAAAATGATGCTGGGCAGTATCTTTAGCGGAGAAATAGGAAAAAATATCCGCGCCTCTAAATTTATAAATCGCTTGTTTAGGATCGCCAATTAAATACATATATTGGTTTTTGGCTGTAAACAAGGTTCTAAAAATATCCCATTGCTGGTCATCAGTATCTTGAAACTCATCAATTAAAGCGACACTGAAACGTTGTTGCAAAGCCTGAGTTAATAATTGCTGCTCATCATTTTTTAAAGCACTCGCCAATCGACTGATTAAATCATCAAACGATAATTGATTGAGTTGCTGCAAATACTCATCAACACTGATGCGTAAATCATCAAGTAGTCCTAAGCGAAAATGCAATGCGATTTCTAAAATTTCATCCGCTAAATCATTAAAAGCACTATTCTCCAATGCTAATTCATCAAGATATTCAGATTTACGTTCTTCGCCACTTTGCTTGTTAGTTTTTCTAAATTTAGCCCCATTTAAGCCACCGCTAACACCTGTATCCGAAAACAAAGCTAATGCTTCAGGCTCAGGCAAACTCAAATTGCCGCCTTCTAGCCAGCTTTTAAAATTAGCGGCAACTTCGTCAAAATTTTCCGAATACTTATCTTTGAATTTACCCGCTTCAAAAGAATTATTGAGCGTTTGATAACAATCATTAAATTGTCCCTGTGCTTGATTGATTAATTGCTCAACATTTTCTAATAAAGACTCTAAATTTTTAGCGGCAGGTAAAATAGCTTTGCTTGATAAGGAAACTGATTCAATACTGTTCAATAACGATTCAGGCGTTGAATATTCAGCGGTTAATAGAGAGACTTGCAAGGCGTTACGAGGATAAAGCTGCTTGCGCCAATAATCATCAGCACAGCGTTGTTTAATACTATGGATGTCAGCGGTTAATTCAAAATCAAACAATTGACCGCTTTCTAAAGCATGTTCACTCAAGATGCGCTGACAAAAGCCGTGAATGGTAAAAATACCCGCTTGGTCGATATTTAATAAGGCCGCTTCTAAGCGTTGTTTAATGATAGCTTTATCTATTGCTAACGCATCTAACCACTCAAGAACTGATTTTTCAGCATTCTCACGTCTGCCATAAGCGGCTTGTTTTGCTTCCGCGAGTCGCGCTCTAATTCTATCTTTTAACTCTTCGGTAGCGGCTTTAGTAAAGGTGACGACTAATAATTGCTCGATATTTAAATCTTTTTCAACCACAAAACGCAATACCAACATAGCAATGGCATAGGTCTTGCCTGTCCCTGCGCTGGCTTCGATTAAATTAATACCCGTTTTTAATTCTGTTGTAGTTGGTTGAAAATTTTTGATGCTCATCTTATTTTTTTAACTACTCAGGGTGCATGGAGGCGCGACTTTTAGTCGCGCACGAGACCTAAAAATATCTTCAACATCTATAAATTAAACAAATTCAAATAAGCTCACTTTAAAATACATCCACAAAACTTCGTGCGCGACTAAAAGTTGTGACTCCGCGTGAGTAGTTATACTTTTTTTACCATTTTCTATTTTAGACATTTTCAAAACTCGCCAATAGCTAAAGCTATTGAACTCCGATTTTATATGCCAAACATTAAAGGTAAGTGTTCAGTCCCCCTCTTAAAAAAAGAGGGGCTTAGGGGAGATTTTATTAAATAAATCCCCCTCAATCCCCCTTTTCCAAAGGGGGAGGTGAATACTTACCATTAAAGTATTTTCAAACGTGAAAAAACTTGTTTTTCACTCCTTTACACCCAACATTAAGAAACCGTCCAAAAAAAGGAAGTATGAAAATATTTTTGAGTTTCATTATTATATTCAAAACTATTAGAACGCCAGATTTCCTGCTTACCTTTTTTACTCTTACTAAACTTAATCGAATCCTTTAGATTAAAGTGAACCAATTCAGAAACCCCAATATGCTCGGGTACTAACAACCTTTTAGCAATGCCCGTTGCAATATTTAAGGCATCACCACTCCAAATCAACTCGCCATGCTTAGTTTCTTCATTACCAACTTTAGTACACAACACCTTGCCATCATCAACCCCAATCGCAAAATCTAAGGCATCATAAATTTCCAGCATTTTTTTAACTCTGGAAAACTCATTCGTTAACATATATTTTATTTTCATGGCCGCTTTCACCGCCCTATTTAAAGAATCCTGTGTTACGCCTTGAAAAAAAATATAAACACCATCATCATGCGCTCTACGCACCGTACCACCTAAGTCTTTGACAATATCAATCACCACATAAAAATAACTCATGCGTATTTTTTCTAGCATAACATTATTATTTCGGCGCAAAATTAGTGCTGTTTCACGAATTTCCAAATAAACAACCGTTGCTTCAAATCTGAGTCCTTTATTTTCAAAACATAAACGTGGGTCGCTAGCATCGGGGACAGTTTCTACATCCTCAATTTCAAAAGGACTCTCTAATGTCTGCCTTACTTTTTCTTCTATATCTACTTTCATTAAATAGCCCTGCTGTCCTCATAAAAAACACGACAATTCATAATATAATTCCTTTTTATTTATGATACATTTTTACGGACATACTTAGTTGTGCGTAACATCAATTTAGAATTGAAACACAATAATCTCCAAAACTTAAAATATATTTTTACCATGAAGAACATGAAGTTTGCGAAGGATAAATCATGAACACTTCATGCTCATTATGGGTATATAAATTTTATTAAGTTGACGATATAGTTTCAGAAACCATTAAAATCGTATTCCTTAGTTAAAAGTATGATAACTGTTTTATTTTTTTTCAGTTTTCTCTTTCTCAGCTTTCGCTTTTGCCGCTTCATCAGCGGCAATTTTTTCTTTAACCGCTTTAGCAGCATCAACTTTTGCTTGCTTCTGTTTGTCGGTTTCTAGCCCCAATGCTGCTTTAATAAAA
>WTBX01000055.1 GCA_013138855.1 Methylococcaceae bacterium | reverse complement strand
CGGGCGATCTAATTCGGAAACATACATTCCTACTTTTAAATCTTGAACGCTAACCTTCATCAATTCAAGTGAAGATGACGTTAAAAAAATATTATCGTGTACGTTCATCATAAATCTCCTTAAGAGCGATTAATGGTGTAATAATTATATCTATTATAAAAAGGGTAGTGTGGAAGCTATCAAGCTTTTGATTCAACTAAATATTAAATGTATAAAAGTCATGTAACTGCTCAGGGTATACGGAGATGCGACTTTTAGTCGCGCACGAGACCTAAAAACATCTTCAAAATCTATAAATTAGACAGATTAAAATAAGCTCGTTTTAAAATTCATAGATGAAACTTCGTGCGCGACCAAAAGTCGCAGCTCCGCCTGAAGACTACCATTTTAAGAGGGGACAGTTACACTCAGACCTCCGAGGTTTTCAAAACCTCGCAGGTCTAGCTCCTAGGTTTTGTCTCACCTTAAGTTTATAGCCATTTTAACTTAAGCGTAGCTATATTGAAAAATAATTTAGAAGTTTAGATACGAATATCCAAGAGTCTATAAATCCCCTTATAATAGTGATTTTAATATCGTTATGGAGCAAAATAATGCCACTAAGAACAAGGCTGATTCAAACCTACTCATGGTGCGCCTGTGGACTTTAGCCAAAAGAAGCCCTTATGCGATAACGCACATAAAAGAACCGATAAAAAACCGATTACTTTTGTCGCAGAAGAGACCCAAACCACTTATCTATGTGCATGTGCTAGTTCCGAAGCCCCACTAATTTGTGACGGCAATCATTGTAAAGTAGACTCTTAAAAGGTGTATTAATGGCCATAGAAATCGAACATAAATTCCTCTTAGCTAATGATGACTGGCGCGAGCAAGTTAGTCATAGCTCTCATTATAAACAAGGTTATTTAACCTCCGATGCACATAGTTCCGTCAGAGTGCGTATCGCGAATGATAAAGCATGGTTGAATATTAAAAGTGCCACCATAGGCACACAAAGACAAGAATATGAATACCCAATTCCCCCAACTGATGCTGATGAAATTCTCAGTACCCTATGCCATAAACCGCTAGTCGAAAAAGTCCGTCATTTTGTGACTTATGAAAAACACCTTTGGGAAATAGATGAATTTTCAGGCGATAACGAAGGTTTAATTGTTGCCGAAATTGAGTTATCCGCCATAGGCGAAGACTTCAGTAAGCCGTCATGGTTAGGATTAGAAGTCACCGAGGATGTGCGTTATTATAACAACATGCTTAGTAAACAACCATACTCCTCATGGAAAGACACATAAATAACAATTACGCAGATAATTGTTAGTCCGATTTACCACGGAAAGCACTGCAAAAGTTTAGAGTTTCCGCCTTTTTCTCTAAACCTGTATTTTCGTGGTTCTTTTTTAAAAATTCATTCAACAAACAAATGTAATGGAAAATTTTAGCAATATTCGCGGTCTTATCATCGACATGGATGGAGTTTTATGGCATGGCAACCAAGCCATAAAAGGGTTAAGTGATTTTTTTAAAACGCTACGCGAAAAAAATTTAGCGTTTATTCTAGCCACTAACAATGCAATGCTCACGCAAGATGAATATGTCCAGAAACTTGCAAGCATGGGCGTAACGGTTGAAAAAAAAGAAGTCTTAACCTCCAGCATGGCGACGGCTCTTTATTTATCTAAGCATTATGACCCCGCAAAAACAAAAGCCTTTGTGATAGGTGAAAATGGTTTAAAAGAGCCATTATTGCAACAAGGCTTTACATTAATTGAAGATAATTCTGGAGCTGATATTGTCGTTTGTGGTTTAGATAAGCACCTCAATTGGAACAAGCTCGCAGCGGCAAGTTTTAACATACACGCGGGCGCAAAATTCATCGCAACCAATGGCGATACCTCTTTACCTACGGAACATGGTTTAGCACCGGGTAATGGAGCGATTCTTGCCGCATTAACAGCGACAACAGGCGTAACTGCAACAGTCATAGGCAAACCTGAGCCGATTATGTATCAACAAGCCATGAGTATTTTAGGTACAGAGTCAGCGCAAACTATCGCGATTGGTGATAGGTTAGATACTGATATTTTAGGTGCAGTACGTACAGGTATTCGCAGTTTGATGGTGTTGACAGGTGTTTCTAATGAACATGATTTTAAATATTTAGATTATCAACCTACATGGCTTATGGATGATATTCGTACGGTGACTCAAGCTTTACAAAATCTCTAATATTTTTGGAGAACTGGATATAAGCCTCTTTAGTATCTTTCGTGGAGCAGAAATTTTAGCTATAGGAAACTGGCAGTCTTCTCTTGATTTTCATAGCCTATATTCTATGCCAAGAGAAAAAGAGCCCTAATAATTTAGCTTCTTTTTTTAATAAATCTTGTAAAGGGGCGGTGATGTGATTGAATACCATTGCTTGAGTCATTTTGCGATAAATCCTAATAAAATAACAGTTTTTTAGCTAAAGCAATATTAATACAGAATGCTATTGGAAAATAACAGTGCTAAAAATTTCTAACAATGTTTCTATCCCAGATAATGAAATTGAAATTTCAGCGATTCGCGCGCAGGGCTCTGGCGGACAGAATGTCAATAAAGTCTCATCAGCTATTCACCTACGCTTTGATATCAACGCCTCATCATTACCTGATTTTTATAAACAACGGCTTTTAAATTTGCGTGATAAACGTATCACCAAAGAAGGCGTTATCATTATTAAAGCTCAAAAATATCGCACTCAGGAAAAAAACAGAGCAGATGTATTTGAACGCTTGGTAGAGATTATTAAACAAGTAATCGTCGTGCAAAAAGTAAGGCGACCGACCAAGCCTACGCGGGGTTCTCAGAAAAGACGGATGGATAGTAAGACAAAACGAAGCCGAACTAAAGCCTTGCGAGGTAAAGTGTTGGACTAATACCCAGTATAAAGTAATAGATTAAGAGTAAACCATGAAGAAAACGGACAAAAAAATAGACAAGCAAATTTGTCAGGCGTTAACTAAAGCCTGTGAAATGGCAAAAGACCAAGTAACAGAGTTCCAGTGGCTTACTCATTTGGTTAATTACAATCAGTTTCCAGAAAGTTTATCCGTTATTTGTATTTTTGATAGCAGAGCTGGACTGAAGCAAGCACAGCAACAAGGGAACGATCAGTTTATTGTTGGTTTAATCAAACGTGAATTGGAACAAATAAATATTAGATTTAAAGATATTAAGCAGCATGTTTCCTTTGATATCGAAGAAGTAGATGAGCTTGGGCTTAATGGGAAAGGGTAGAAACGTTTGAAGATAGTCTACAGTTCAAATTCTAATTTGTCGCATAATTCATTCAGTTCATGTGCTAATTTTTTATTTTTACAATGATTACATTCCAATGCTAAATAACCAACTAAGTCTTTGAGTTCTTCATAGTCGATGTTGATTGTTTTTCTTCTGTTATTAGCCAACTGACTTTTAATTTCTTTTGATGCAACGTACCAACATTAACAAACAGAGAGCAGAATATGTCTTATAGTGATTTCACCCTAAAAAAAGTAAAGTCTGAATTAAAGTTAAAATTCATTGAAGATGCCGCGTTATTCACTGATATAGATGCAATAGCTGTTAGTGATTATTTAACGCAAACTTTACGCCGTAACCTGCCGTTAGCTCTGGCGATTAACACGGAAAAAGCGCGTTCTGAATTGGTAATTATCAATATATTGTTGGAAGTAAAAGAGCTTACGAATAACACAATCAGTTGTAAGTGTTCAGCCCCCCCTCTTAAAAAAAGAGGGGTTAGGGGAGATTTTATTAAATAAATCCCCCTCAATCCCCCTTTTCCAAAGGGGGAGGTGAATACTTACAATCAGTTTGTTTTCAGGGATTGATTTTACCGTTGATAAAGATAAAGGTTTGAATGGTTATTGTGATTATATTATCGGCAGCACCACCGAGCAGCTTTATTTAGAATCACCTGTGATTACGATTGTAGAAGCAAAAAATGAAAACATTGTTTCTGGGATAGGGCAATGTATCGCGGAAATGTATGCCGCACAGCTTTTTAATGAGTAGGAAAATACGCCGTTAGCGTGTTTATATGGTGTTGTGACGACTGGCGATGAATGGAAGTTTATTCGGCTTGAAAACAACAAAGTTCATATTGATGCAGTGTCTTATTACATTAATGATATTGGTAAGATTTTGGCGATTTTGTTGAAGATGGTTAATAAGGGACTCAGAAATTAATAATCTACCATGAAGGGCATGAAGAACATGGAGAAAAACCGTCATGATCTTCATGGTTATAAAACTTATAATGGGTAGATTATTTATTTTTCGCTCCCTAAAGCCTCTTAAACACTCACTAATAAAAAATGTTTCACGTGAAACATTTAAATTAAGTTATTGATAATAATTCCAGCTAAACTTAAATATTATTCCAAGCATTATGCCGTTTTCAGACCTCCGCTAAATGTCAACCGCCTGCTGTAAAAAGACCTTCCTCATCATGCAAAACGCCTCTCAAGATCGCCCATCACTTCATCATAATCAACACCGATAGCCGTACCCTCATCAACAGTACACACTCTTGCTGAAATTTCTTCGTCCCAAACCGAATCAACATCATTAGAATTAACAGAATGGTTATCCAAAAAAAAGCACAATTTCCAAACGCTCTCTTTTCGGCAAACCAATTAACTCTGTCGTCAAACGTTCAATATTTTGTTGCTTCCTCTTCCCTTCTTTTATTCTCAAACTCTTTAAGCTGTTCTAAATCAAACATACCATCATTAAAAACAAAACCCACAAAAGCAATCACGGTTTTTTGCCGCAGCCGTAAAACCCAAAACATCACTCCGAATACAATCTTAATTCAGGAATAAAACGGAAATCTTTCAAGTTATAAGTCAACAAACCCAAATCATAAACCAATGCCGTCGCCGCAATAAGTGCATCCGCTAAACGCAAACTATGAGAAAGCGCGTATATTTTTATCAATTGCCGTGCTAAATCAAAAACCTCAGCAGGCATATCCAACAAACGAAACATGGCTAATGTCTTTTCAATCTGCCGCATTTCTATTTTATTACGCGCCCCTTGAAGCAATTCCAACTCAATCACAGGATTAATAAAAACCTGAATATTATCAGCGTGTAACTCTGTAATCTGACTGCTACGTCCATTAACAAAATCAATCAAAATACAAGTATCACAAATAATAGCTTTACTCATTACGCTGCCACGCTTGCTGCCTTAAGTTTTTAGCAAAAGCAACACTCTCCTCTATATCTGAAAAAGCCAAACCTTCTGGCTTTTGAAAACTCTCAGTAACGGCTTTTGAATGTTGAAAAGGATCAAGATTTTGCACTGTTATCGCCATCGGCTTCTCTTTCTCTTCAATGTAATAACTCAAGGCAGAAATAACAAATTCCTGTAAATTTTGATGTTGTTGTTTTGCTAAACGCAACACCGCTTGCTCTAACTGAGAATCCTGCAATCTCACATTAATATCTTGCATCACCTGTTTCCTTTTTCATTATATTGATTAATTTTTTTACGCTTTAAATATATCCTAAATCAGACATACCATCACTAAAAACAAAACCCACAAAAGCAACAAAAGCAATCACGGTTATTGTCGCTACCGTATTACCAAAAAACATCTTAAACTTTATCTAAGAAGACAAACAGTCTAACAACAAATTCAGTCACTACAATGCAATATTATTCTGACAATCATAAAAATCATATGCAAATTTTCAATGATAAAGACAGGTAGTAAATTGTGTCAGTAATGGCAATAGATGAAGGGTAAGAAATTTATAAAAATTGCGAATCTATCGTGAAGGTATCAATCCGATTACAAAAAAATGAGGGGCTACAATGTTTAGAACCAGCTTATTTTAAGCGGCTCTAACTATAGATTTTGAAGATGTTTTTTAGGTCTCGTGCGCGACTAGAAGTCGCGGCTCCGTTACATCCCCGCGTTCCTTGCAGGGATAAGGTAAGTATTTTAATAGAACATAAGTCTTATCTATTTCTACTCTAATTTTTTATTGGAATGAGTATTGTGTAACTGATGTTACTCAGAGGAGTGAAAAACAAAAATGTTTACTGCTTATTATTTGGCTATTTACAATTTTTGCGTAACATCAGTTAGTTAAGGATAATCAGTGAATCTAAGACTTAAGTTTTAGATTATTTTGGGAAGACTATCATAAAAAAGTAATTTTTAGTCGAAACTTTATTTTAATAGCAACATTCATATCTAGCTGTTTTAATTAAAAATAATGCCGATATTCAAGGTTGATAGAGCGTGGGTATAAGCCAAATTCATCATTAAGATTTAAATTATCAGGTTTATCACCAAGAGGTAGGTTTAAATTTAAAGCGATTTCTGATTCATCTGATAAGGAATAGTTTGCATATAAGGCTACGAGAGATGATGAGTCTACCGCGTTATATAAATAGGTTGCGTTGCCAGTTAATAATGGCGTGATTTCATAACTGATACCTAAAGCGGTATAAAAACGAGCTAAATAAGGGCTGTTGCTTTGGTTTAGTGTACTAACATAATTGCTGATTTTATCTGCGCCTGAGCCATGATAAAACTGTTCAACTCTTACAGTTAGGGTATTTTCAAAACGATGCTCCAGACTTAATGCAAATTCCAGATAAGAACTTTGGCGTGCATCATCAGGAAAAGCATAATGTCCTTCTGCACGTACTCCTAACCATTCAAATAACTCGCCTTGAAAGTCGATACCGACCAGGGATTTTTTTTTAACTTTCCCTCCTAAAACAGCCCATTCAAAATCATTAATTACGGTGGAAGCTCTCGCTAAAAAAGAAGTGTTGCCAAAATCAGGTTCTTTGCTCCAACCATTATGTTGTTCGGCTTGCGGTTTGTAGGATAAGACGCTAATGATAGAGAGTTGTGATAATTCACCGAATTGAATATCTAGTCGTGCAGCATCGACT
>WTBX01000058.1 GCA_013138855.1 Methylococcaceae bacterium | reverse complement strand
CAACGTGGTTTTAGTTATGAACATATTAATGCCTTGTTTAAGTAATTAAACATAGCAGGAGATTAAAATGTACTGGCAAGAAGTATGCGAGCATCCAAGCTTAAAAGATTTACCGTTTAAAATTGAATTAGATGAAGTTGGAAAAATCATCATGTCACCACTAAAAGTTTATCACTCTTTTTATCAAGCAAAGTTATCTGCTTTTCTTTATAAGTATTTAGAAAATGGTGAAGCATTAGTTGAATGTGCAATTCACACGCAAAAAGGTACAAAAGTTGCTGATGTTGCATGGGCTTTTAATGAACGTTTTAGTATCATTCGAAATGAAGTTGAATGCTCAGTTGCCCCTGAAATTTGTATTGAAGTTTTTTCTGAGAGTAATACCCAAAAAGAAATGCGTGAAAAAAGACAGTTATATTTTGATAATGGCGCGGTTGAATTTTGGCTATGCGACCAGCAAGGCAAATTAAGTTTTTATAATAAAGAGGGTGAGCTTAAAAATTCTCTGCTTGCGCCTGATTTTCCTCGAAAAATTAAATAACAGGAATACATCATGTTAGTTAATGATAAATTACTCATTAATGAGCTTCATCAATTACCAGAATCGTTAAAACTTGAGGCTTTACATTACATTACTTTTCTTAAACAACAATATTTAGAAAAAACGACGGTTGTTCCAACAAAAAAAAGAACATTTGGCAGTGCCAAAGGAAAATATAAACTTTCAGAAGACTTCGACGCGCCTTTAGATGACTTTAAAGATTATATGGAATGAATTTATTAATTGATACGCATACTTTTTTGTGGTTTGTTGAGGGTGCTGATGAGCTAAGTGATACCGCAAAAAACTATATTTTAGACGATAAAAATAAAATTTATATCAGCATTGTTAGTTTGTGGGAAATTTCGATAAAAAATAGTTTAGGAAAGTTAGATATAGGTGGTGAATATGCAACTGTCATTAATGATGTAACTGATAATGATATAGAAATAATGCCCATTAGTTTTCAGCATACAATGATACAAAATAAGCTACCCTTTCATCACAAAGACCCTTTTGACCGCTTAATCATCGCACAAGGCATTGCCGAGCAAATCAACATAATTAGTAAAGATAGTATTTTTGATGATTATTTACATAAACAATCAATTAAAAGAATATGGTAATTGTCCTATATTTTCTTTCCTTTGCTTTTAAATAACTCAAATTAAGACCAGACTTTTGAAACAATGAATAAAACCATGACTAGCGCACAATTACGTGCAGCTTTTTTAGACTTTTTCCAGCAAAAAGGACACGCGGTTGAGCCTAGTAGCTCTTTAGTACCAGCAAACGACCCTACCTTGTTATTCACTAATGCGGGCATGGTTCCGTTTAAAGATGTTTTTTTAGGCAGGGAAAAACGCGACTTTGTGCGTGCGGCAAGCAGTCAACGTTGTGTGCGTGCGGGTGGAAAACATAACGATTTAGAAAATGTCGGCTATACAGCAAGGCATCATACTTTTTTTGAAATGCTGGGCAATTTTAGTTTTGGCGACTATTTTAAAAAAGAGGCGATTCAATATGCTTGGGAATTTTTAACGGTTGTTTTAGAACTTCCCGCAGACAAATTATTGGTCACTGTCTTTGAAGAAGACCCCGAAACCGAAGCAATTTGGCTGGAAGAAATTGGCGTTGATCCCGCACGTTTATCTAAAATTGGCGCGAAAGATAATTTCTGGTCTATGGGTGAGACAGGTCCTTGTGGTCCTTGTAGTGAAATTTTTTACGATCACGGTGAAGACATTGCAGGAGGCCCTCCTGGAACGCCAGAAGAAGACGGTGATAGATATATCGAAATCTGGAACTTAGTTTTCATGCAATATAACCGCGACCAAGAAGGTACGCTGCATCCTTTACCTAAACCTTCGGTTGATACGGGCATGGGTTTGGAACGTCTCTCCGCTATTTTGCAGGGTGTGCATAATAATTATGAAATTGATTTATTTCAAAATCTATTAAAAGTCGCGGCAAAACTAGTTAATACTGATGATTTGACCATTAGTTCTTTGCGAGTAATTGCCGATCATATTCGCTCTTGTGCCTTTTTAATTGTTGATGGTGTCATGCCATCTAATGAAGGACGCGGTTATGTTTTGAGACGTATTATTCGTCGTGCTATTCGTCATGGTTATCGTTTAGAAATTCGTGAAATATTCTTTTATAAATTAGTCGCGCCTTTAGTGCTAGAAATGGGTGAAGCTTATCCAGAGTTAAAAACGGCGCAAGCACAAGTCGAGCGCGTTTTAGAAAAAGAAGAACAGCGTTTTTCTGAAACTTTAGAACAAGGAATGAAAGTTTTAGAAGGCTGTGTCTTAAAAATGCACGATAGCGTCATTACAGGCGATGTTGCTTTTTTACTTTATGATACTTATGGCTTTCCTTTAGATTTAACCGCTGATTTTGCGCGTGAAAATAACCTCACCGTAGACCATGCAGGTTTTGAAGTAGCGATGAATGCACAGCGCGAACGTGCGCGAGGTGCAAGCAGCTTTAATGCCGCCTATGACAATGAAATAGAACATGACAGCCAAACCGAATTTACAGGTTATGACTATTTAGAAGATGATGCCAATATCATCGGCTTATTTATTCAAGGTGAAAGCGTTGAGAGTTTGCAAGCGGGTGATGAAGCCGTTATTGTTTTAGATAAAACCCCCTTCTATGGTGAGTCAGGCGGTCAAGTCGGTGATAGTGGTTTGATTGAAGTCGTTGGTGGCGTGTTTGAAGTTTCTGATACTCAAAAACAAGCGGGGACATTATTTTTGCATCAAGGTAAAGTGTTATCGGGTGAAATAAAATCTCAGCAATTTTGTAAAGCCAAAGTCAATATTCAAAAACGCACAGCGACGGAATTAAACCACTCAGCAACTCACATTCTTCATGCCGCTTTAAGACAAGTTTTAGGTGAGCATGTCGCGCAAAAAGGCTCTTTAGTGAACCCTGAGCGTTTGCGTTTTGATTTCTCTCATTTTGAACCCATGACTCCAGAAGAAATTAATACGGTGGAAGAATTGGTGAATACTCAAATTCGTCTTAATAATCCTGTCTCAGCTAAAGTGATGTCAAAAGATGCTGCGATGGAAGCAGGCGCGATGGCGTTATTCGGTGAAAAATATGGCGATGAGGTTCGCGTTTTAAAAATCGGTGAATTTTCTACTGAATTATGCGGTGGAACGCATGTTGAACGCGCAGGTGATATAGGCTTTTTCAAAATTGTTTCAGAAACAGGGATTGCCTCAGGTGTCCGCCGTATAGAAGGCGTAACGGGTCAAGGTAGTTTTGCATGGGTTAAAGCGCGTGAATCGGCTTTAAATAATATTGCTGGCTTATTAAAAAGCTCAAGTGATAAAGCGGTCGATAAAGTTCAGCAAGTTTTAGAAAAAAGTAAGGCTTTAGAAAAAGAATTAGAAAGTTTAAAAGGTAAATTAGCAAGTTTACAAGGCGGCGATTTAACATCTCAAGCCATTGATATTGACGGCATTAAAGTCTTAGCTGTGAAACTAGATGATGTTGACCCAAAAGCAATGCGCGATATGGTTGACCAATTAAAAAATAAACTCGGTAGTTCTGCCATTGTTTTAGCAACGGTTCAAGGCGAAAAAGTGAGCTTAATTGCGGGAGTCTCTAAAGACCAAACTAAACGCCTTAAAGCGGGTGATTTAGTTAATTCTGTTGCTCAACAAGTCGGTGGTAAAGGCGGGGGTCGCCCTGATATGGCACAAGCAGGCGGCAATGATCCGTCTGGATTAGTTTCTGCTTTAGAACAAGTACCTGCTTGGGTTAAAGAACAGCTTAAATAAGCTGAAAACATTCACTTGTATTTATATTTGAGGGACTGTCATGCAATTAACATTAGATCAGCTTGTTATTCCAGCAGGAAACCAAGTATTACTCAAGGATATAGATTGGAATGATTTTGAAGCGATGCAGGAAGAGTTTGATGAACTCGGTAAAAAATCACGTTTTTCTTATAGCAAAGGATTATTGGAGCTTATGTCACCTTTAGCCGTTCATGAAGATGATAAAAATATTATCAGTGATTTAGTTAAAGTTTTACTCGAAGAGTTGGATATTGAGTTTAGGGCTTTAGGTTCTGTGACTTTAAAGAATAAGGCGATGAACAAAGCCGTTGAAGCGGATGAATGCTTTTATATTCTTCATGAATCAGTCATTAGAGGAAAGGCTCGAATAGATTTAAGCATAGATCCTCCGCCTGATTTAGCAATAGAAATTGATATAACAAACCGTACACATTTTGATAATTATGAGAAGCTCGGTGTGCCAGAATTATGGCGTTACGATGGCACTGAATTAAATATTTTAATTTTGGAAAGCGGTGTTTATCAATCTTCAGAAACGAGTAGGCAGTTTCCCAATTTTTCAATTAAACAAATCATTCCAGAGCATTTGGAAAAAAGTAAACAACAGGGTAGAAATAAAACCATGAAAGCATTTCGGCAATTGATAACCCTAGAGAATAAAGATTTTTAAGGAATATGTAAGAAAATGGCATTATATGTATATAAATTCGGTGGCACGTCGGTAGGCTCGGCGGAGCGGATTCAAAAAGTCGCTGATAAAGTAAAGGTGGCCCATGATGACGGGCATCAAATTGTTGTTGTAGTTTCGGCAATGAGTGGTGAAACTAATCGCTTAGTTGAATTATCAAAACAAATGCAGCAACAACCTAGTGCGCGAGAAATGGATGTTTTACTATCCACAGGCGAACAGGTGACGATGGCATTGTTGAGTATGGCATTGCAAGAAAGAGGTTGTCCTGCGCAATCTTATACAGGTGGACAAGTCCGTATTTTAACCGATGACAGTCACACTAAAGCGCGAATTCAGGAAATTGATGATACGAATTTACGCACGGATTTAAACAGCGGCAAAGTAGCAATTGTCGCAGGTTTTCAAGGCGTGACTGAATCGGGGCATATAACGACTTTAGGACGAGGTGGTTCCGATACGACTGCGGTTGCCCTAGCTGCTGCTCTAAAAGCGGATGAGTGCCACATTTATACCGATGTGGACGGTGTTTATACCACTGACCCGCGTATTGAGCCGAAAGCACGACGTTTAGAGCAAATTACTTTTGAAGAAATGCTAGAAATGGCGAGTTTAGGCTCTAAAGTTTTACAAATTCGCGCGGTAGAGTTTGCAGGAAAATACAATGTCGCCTTGCGCGTTTTATCATCTTTTGCCGAAGGTAACGGCACACTTATTACTTATGACGAGGAATCAACGATGGAAAACCCTTTAATTTCAGGAATTGCACATAATCGTGATGAGGCTAAATTAACTATTAACGGTGTCCCTGATCTACCAGGTATTGCCTCAAGAATCCTTGCACCGATTGCGGATGAAAATATCGAAATTGATATGATTATTCAAAATATCTCCTCCGATGGTAATACTGATTTCACCTTTACTGTACATCGTAATGATTACGAAAAGGCCTCAAAAGTTTTAGAAAAAATTAAAAATGAATTAGGGGCAAAAGCCGTCACAGGCGATGATAAAATCGTTAAAGTCTCGATTGTCGGGGTAGGAATGCGCTCTCATGCAGGCATTGCCAGCACTATGTTTAAGGCATTAGCGGATGAAAATATTAATATTGAGATGATTTCCACCTCAGAAATTAAAATCTCGGTAGTTGTGAACGAAAAGTACTTAGAACTCGCAGTTAGAACTTTACATGCAGCCTTTGAACTTGATAAAGTAGTGCTGTAGCTTTATGAAAGGCTTTATTTTTAAAATAAAGCTGATATAATGCGCAGCTCGATCGGAGGCTGTTTCTTGAAACAGTAGATTTTTTATATAGGAAGTAAGGGAGATATTATGCTGATCTTAACTCGCCGTGTAGGAGAGACCTTAATGATTGGTGATGATGTTACGGTCACTGTATTAGGGGTCAAGGGTAATCAGGTTCGAATTGGTGTGAATGCGCCAAAAGAAATTTCTGTTCACCGAGAGGAAATCTACGAAAGAATCAAAAAAGAGCAAGCCGAATCTTCAGGACTTACGGGTTCAGAAGAGTAATCGACTTTAGGAGAGATGGCCGAGCGGCTGAAGGCGCTCCCCTGCTAAGGGAGTATGGGCTTTAACTCCCATCGAGGGTTCGAATCCCTCTCTCTCCGCCACTATTAAATTTTTTTGAAAGGATTCAAAAAAACTTCTTGACAAAGAAGAAACTAAAACGGATAATGCACGGCTCAACGCAATGCGCCTGTAGCTCAGCTGGATAGAGTACTCGGCTACGAACCGAGCGGTCGGGAGTTCGAATCTCTCCAGGCGCACCATTTTGAAATGTGTTGTAAAATTTTTTTCCTCTGTAGCTCAGCTGGTAGAGCAATTGACTGTTAATCAATGGGTCACAGGTTCGAACCCTGTCGGAGGAGCCATATATTAAAGCCTTGAAACGTACGTTTCAAGGCTTTTTTTATGCCTGTCATTTGAGTTTCCTCTGTAAGAGAGGGAGAGTAAACCAAGTTACTCAGCCCCATTTGATTTCTAATTTCGGTTTTTCTGGTTCCCAAACTCTGTTTGGGAACACATACCGACAAGCTCTGCTTGGTGTTTTCAAATATTGGCTAATCGCTTTCATCCAGCAGAGCTTGAATCAATAGGCATTCCCAAACAGGGTTTGGGAGTGAACCAAATCAAGCAACCTGACCCCTTGATGTTAATTTATCACTTTATTTACCAATACAAAAGCTGGAAAAAATCTTCCCCAATAAATCATCAGAACTAAACTTACCCGTAATTTCAGATAAACTATTTTGTGCTTGGCGTAAATCTTCGGCGATTAACTCACCTGCTACTGTGGTTTGTAACTGCATTAAAGCGTTTTCTACTGATTGATGAGCGCGGGTTAAGGCTTCAATATGACGACGACGGGCGATGAAAACGGTATCACTTGCAGCGGTGTAACCCATGTTTTGTTTCAATTTCTTTTTTAATAAATCTAAACCATTCTCAGGTTTTAACGATAAATAAATTTCACAACCTGTGGGGGTTTGTTTGCTATGCGCTTCTTGATCGACTAAATCTATTTTGTTATAAACCGTAATCAAGGGAATACGACTGGGAAGTGAGTTCAGTAACTCGTGATCGGGCTTGCCTTCTCGCGCATCGACTAATAATAAAATGCAATCGGCTTTTTTAAGCTCGACATGAGCGCGGCGGATGCCTTCTTTTTCGATAACGTTGTCGCTGTCTCTAAGCCCTGCGGTGTCGATGATATGTAACGGCATTCCATCTATTTGGATGCACTCTTTTAACACATCACGGGTTGTGCCTGCTATGTCGGTGACTATCGCGGCTTCATGACCTGCTAAGGCGTTTAAGAGGCTAGATTTTCCTGCATTGGGTTTACCAGCTAATACGACAGTCATGCCATCGCGTAATAATCGACCTTGTTGAGCGGTGTTTTGAATGGTTTCGATTTGTTCGGCGAGAGTGATAATTTTATTTTCGACGACACCATCGCTTAAAAAGTCGATTTCTTCATCTACAAAATCAATCGCCGCTTCTACATACATTCTTAGCTTGGTTAATTCATCGACTAAGCCATTAATTTGCTCGGAAAAAACACCTTGCATGGATTTTTGTGCGGAACGTACCGATTGCTCAGTGCTGCTTTCGATTAAGTCAGCAATGGCTTCGGCTTGGGCTAAGTCGAGCTTGTCGTTTAAAAAGGCGCGTTCGGTAAATTCACCCGCGTTGGCGAGTCTCGCGCCTAAGGCTAAGACGCGACGTAATAACATATCTAAAACCACTGCGCCGCCGTGAGCTTGGATTTCAACTATATCTTCGCCTGTATAAGAGGCTGGGTTGGGAAAATATAAACAAATGCCTGAGTCGAGTACGTGCTGGTCTTCTTCGTAAAAAGGTGTGAAGTGGGCGTAACGGGGTTTTAGGTCTTGGCGTTGAGTAAGTTCTAACGCGATAGCTTTCGCCTCTGCGCCAGATAAGCGAATGATACCTACACCGCCATTACCTGAGGCGGTGGCGATTGCTGCGATAGTGTCAGTCATGTCAAATAACCTGCTAAAAAGTTTTTTAAAGGCTGTAATGCCTCACTATTTAAATTCCAATGAGAGGTATTTTGAAAATTTCTATTTTTATCTTTAATTTTATCTTTTTCGCTGCGTGAATTTCCAACGAGGGTTTCAAGGTAAGCATAGATTCTTGATTTTTTAGCGGGAATCGTCAATGTATCATCCCTATTATCATCGATTCCTAATAAACATTGTTCGTATCGTTTCCAGCAATCTAGGATTGCTTGATTATTGGGGTTAATGATTTTTTCCAGCAAGTCTTCTAACTCACCTGCCTCATGTTCATTATTTTTAGGAAATAAAAATAATTCAAATTCAAGCTTATATTTCACTTTAAATTCATTTATTTCTATTTGTCGTTTTTTAAAATCTAAATCACTATCAAAAATAACTAAGTTTATACCACCATCATTGGTATTTCTTTCCATCTCAAGTCTAAAGTTTCTGCCACTATCACTTGCAATAGTTGTCCAACCTTTTGTTTGAATAATATCTGTATCTATTTTTAGTTTTATATTAAAAATATATTCAATATAGTCCGCTATAAACTTTTGGTCTGCAATGCCTTCAACAAATATTTTAATTTTCATCTAATTAGTATCGCATTTCTTGATTTAATTCAATGGCTTCTTTAATGCCATCAAAAGAATAACAATAAGATTTTAACCCTTGTTTTTGGGTGTCAACTAAATTAAATACCGCGATGTTATCTTGCATTTCTTGATATTCATTTAACTCTAGCACTTCTTTAAGAGATTTCAGCGTTTCAATACTATGCGTAGTAATAAAAAGCTGGGTATTTAATTTTTTACAAAGAGAGAAGATGCCTTTCCATAACGCTGTATGTGCTGAAAAATGTAAGCCTGTTTCTATCTCATCAATTAATACTATATCATTTGTTTCATTTGCAATTTGAGTAATGATATTAACTACTCGTTGTATTCCATTACCTAAAATCTGTATGGGAACTAATTCATTTATGGCATCATATCTAAAAAACAATCCATCAGGTAAAGCATGTATTTCTAGTATTTTGGGTTCTATTTTTTGTAATAGTTCTAAGACAATACCCTCTTTTCTTTTTTTTATTAATTTGGAATAGCTAGATAAGGTAGATTTATCTATGGAGTTTGTAGGAATAAAATAAGTATTTATTTTACTTTGATAAGACGATAGAAAAGTTTTTTGCTCTACCTTGTCAAAAATATAGCTTGCTTCATAGGTTTTAGCAGAAGATAAGGGGGAGGTTACTTTTAGTGTTAAATCAATGCCTATTATATTTTTAGAGGTAGCACTTGAAATACTTGTTATAGTGTTTTCATTTGCAATTGCCGTTGTATATTTTGGTGAAATTTTGAGTTCATTATTGCTTTTATCATTAAATTGAAATTTAAAGGAAGGTGATTTATCTAAATTAAATTTATGAAAAATATATTTTAAATTATCAGAAGAATGTTCTAAACCTCGAACATTATTAAGAATGGCTGGTATTAAAGGGTTAGCATCTCCAGCACTAAATAAACTTTCTAATAAACATGATTTTCCACTATTACTTTTACCTACAAATAAATTGATTGCTTTAAAATCACCAATTTCAAATTTTTCAAAACAGCGAAAATTATTAATTTCTAATTTTTTTATATGTGACATTTCATGACCCATTAAATCAAAAATGCCAAACACTTTTTAAGTATTTGGCATTTTTTCAAGCATCTAAAGTAACAGCAAATAAACTAATCTACTTGAGCGGTAATCCTCTTGGTGATATACCATTGCTGAATAATAGATAAGGTGTTGTTACAAATCCAGTATAAAACTAATCCTGATGGGAAGAATAGGAAGAATACGGTGAACATGATAGGGAACATTTGCATGACTCTAGCTTGCACAGGATCTATCGGTGGAGGATTCAAGCTTTGTTGAATCTTCATAGTAATACCGTATAACACAGGCAAGACGAAGAAAGGATCTTGCGCTGATAAATCTTCTATCCAGCCTAGAAAAGGCGTTTGACGTAATTCGACCGTTTCAATCAATACCCAATATAAGGCGATGAAAACAGGAATCTGTACCATAATCGGTAAACAACCACCTAAGGGGTTGACCTTTTCCTTTTTGTACATCGACATCATTTCTGTATTGAAACGCTGTTTGTCGTCTGCACATTGATCTTTTAGTTCTTTTAATTTTGGCTGGATTTTACGCATCCGTGCCATTGAGCGGTAACTCGCTTGTGATAAGGGGAAGAATAATAATTTAATGCAAAAAGTTACACATAAAATCGAGATTCCCCAGTTTGCGACATGACCATGAAACCAGTTAAGTCCTGCGTAAATATATTTACCGACGAAAGTTAGCCAGCCGTAATCAACGGTTAATTCTAAACCCGGTGAAATTTCTTCCATTAATGGCTGAATTTTAGGTCCTACAAATAATTGTGAACTTAATACAATTTCTGTCTGCGGTGCAACCGTGACTTCAGGTGAATAAGAGCCGATGACATAACGCCAGTCTTTTAATTCTTTGGTGTAAAAATTATTTTCTTGACCTGCGGGTGGGATTAACATCGCGCCGAAGTAATGCTGAATCATACCGCTCCAGCCGCCAATAGTGGCAACTTTCAGGTTGTCTTCCGCCATGTCTTCAAAATCGACTTTTTGGTATTTGTCTTCCTCTGTGTAAAACACACCGCCAGAATAAGTTCTGATGAAGGTGTTTTTCTTAGGATCTGCAAAAGGTCGTCTTTGTAGTTGACTGTATTGTCTACCTACCCATGTCGCATCACTGCTATTGACGATTTTTTGGTCAAGATGAATATTATAACTATTACGGTTAAAGGTTAAGGTTTTGGTAACTTTTAAGCCGTCAGCATTTTCCCATGTTAAAGGGACAACTAAAGTATCTTCACCAATCGCTAAGGTGTATTCATTTTTTTCAGCGTTAAAAAACTGATGGTGATCGGGAACTGCCGCAGAATTTGCGCTGGCAATTAAACCTGACTGCGCTAAAAAGAGCTTTTCTGCATCGCTATTAAATAAGCGAATAGGAGTAAGATTGGTTTCATCAGGGGTGATGCCAATCATGTTTAAAAGCTTGGTAACAACCGTGTTTTCTTTTTCTTCTGGATATTGAACTAAATCAAGATTACGTATAGTACCGCCTTGTATGTCAATTTCTAAAGCAAAGACATCGGTAGTCACTTTGATAAATTTACCTGAGTCAACTTTAGATAAAGGAACAGAAGAGTCGGTGCTAGTATTGATAGCGGTTGTTGAGGAATTTGTGTTGAGAGGTAACTCGTCCCCTTGTTTAACGGTAGGTAACTCTACCGTGCTAATGTCGAGTTTGGGGTGTACATAGTCTATCTGCCATGATTCCCACATCATGTAGCCAATCATTACCAGTGAAAGCACCAGTACAAATCTCATATTATCCATTTTTTTTACCAAGTTTTTCGTCGGGTACAGGGTCTAGCCCCCCAGCATGAAAGGGGTGGCATTTCAATAAGCGTTTGACAGTAAGATAAGAGCCTTTAAAAGCACCGTGTACCTCAAGAGCTTCTAAGGCATAACTTGAACAGCTTGGATGGAATCGACAGTGATTTCCAAGTAAAGGGCTAATAAAAAACTGATAGAATTTTATAAAGCCAATTAAGAGGAAGCGCATTGTTTTTCCAATTTAAGCCAATGCTTTGCGAGTGATTTTGCCAAGACGGCCGTAGAGGCATTTGCTGCATCTCTACGCGCTAAAACGACAATATCCAATGTTATTAAGTTATGCTGTTGTAATCTAAAACTTTCTCGACTGACACGTTTAACTTTATTTCTATCGACAGCACGTTTAATATTTTTTTTAGCTATCGCAAGCCCCAACCGAGGATGTTCAAGCTCATTTTTAATCGCTAATAAGGTAAAATACCTATCGGTAGATTTTACGGGGCGAGCAAAAACTTGCTGAAAGTCGGTAGGGGTCTTTAAGCGTAACGAGTCAGGAAAGCTGAATGTTTCTTTACTCAATTAATTATAAAGCTAGTTTAGCGCGACCTTTAGCTCTACGCGCTTTAAGGACATTGCGTCCGCCTTTAGTTGCCATTCTTGCACGAAATCCGTGAGTTCTAGCGCGTTTGATTTTACTGGGTTGGTATGTTCTTTTCATTGTCGTAAGACCTCAAAGTGATGTTTAACAAAAAACAGATAAAAAAGACGAGGGATGATAAGATAAAGCCTGTCTATCTGTCAATGTTATTGATTAAACAACGCTTTTAATTAGTAACAGTAACGATTAAAATAGCAAGGCTGCTCGACTCTATCACACTTTAGAGCAGCCCCTTCTTTAACCTTTTGCCTTTCCCCTGTTTAGTACACTATATGAGTTCGACTTGGAATAACTGTCTTTCCAGACTTGAAAATGAAATCCCCTCCTCCGACTTTAGTACGTGGGTTAGACCCTTGCAGGCGGAAGAAAATGACGAGCAAATACGCTTGCTCGCGCCTAACCGTTTTGTACTCGACTGGGTAAAACAACACTATTTTAATAAGTTTGAAGATGCGATTTATGAGTTTTCCAACGGCACATTAAGCCTGCATCTTGAAATTGGTTCTAAATCTTCGCAAACAAACGCACCGGTTAAAAAAGTTAAAAAAGCCGCCGTCGTTGCGCAAAAAAAATTTCCCAGCTTTTTAAATAAAGCCTTCACCTTTGACCGCTTTATCGAAGGGCAGTCAAATCAACTGGCAAAAGCTGCCGCTTTTCAAGTCTCTGAAAATATGGGTAAAGCCTATAACCCCTTATTTATTTATGGACATTCAGGCTTAGGCAAGACTCATTTGATGCACGCCATTGGGAACGCGCTGTTAGAAAAAAAACCGCACTATAATGTGGTTTATCTACATTCTGAAAAATTTGCGCAAGATATGGTTAAAGCCTTGCAGCAAAATACCATCGCTAAATTTAAAGAATATTACCGCAGCATTGATGTACTACTAGTCGATGATATTCAATTTTTAGCAGGTAAAGAACGCTCGCAAGAAGAGTTTTTTCATACCTTCAATAGTTTATTGGATAAAAAACATCAGATAGTTTTGACCTGCGATAAATACCCTAAAGAAATAGCAGGGCTAGAAGATAGATTAAAGTCACGCTTCGGCTGGGGCTTACCTGTCGCGGTAGAGCCACCTGACCTAG
>WTBX01000158.1 GCA_013138855.1 Methylococcaceae bacterium | reverse complement strand
TTTGCAAATACTTTAATGTTTAGAATATAAAGGCGGAGTCCAATAGCTTTAGCTATTGGCGAGTTTTGAAAACGACTAAAAGAGGTAGTTTCAAAAAAGCTTTAGTTCTGCCTCTTCACACCAATAGCTAAAGCTATTGGACTCCAAATTATAAGCCAATACTTTGATTTGAAACGTCAGTGAAAAAACTTGTTTTTTCACTCCAACAACAAAAATGTTTGCTGCCTCCTCTTTGGCTGTTTACAGTTTTTGCGTAACATCAGCTAATAATTTCAATAATTGTCTTTTCGGAAAATTATTTATGAAGCAAGAATCTGCAAAAACATTATTAAAAGCCTCGATCTTTCTTCTTGTGGCAGGTTTCATAATCATTAGCCCTGAAGGAGGTTTATTTTTATTTATTCTCGCAGCAATCTTTATACTCTTCGGCGCTGCGATGGGGACTAAAACGCTACGCTATATTGCCGCAGTACTTTTTTGTATCACCATCATCTTGTTCATCTCACGTTTTCCAGCAGCCCAAAAATCTTATGGTGCTTACCCTGAACGAGCAAAAGAGCAGACTAAGTAGCTTTACTTTAAAACCTCACAGCCATTAAGTTAAAACTCGGAGACGCGACTTTTAGTCGCGCACGAGACCTGAAAACCACTACGCTAATTGATATTCAGGCGCGACTAAAAGCCGCGACTCCAACATTAAAACCTTAACTTAATGGCAATGTCACAAAACGTAAAAACGAGATAATTGATGATAAACAGCGATTTTGAGCAAAAAGCCTCCTTAGAACAGCAGCAGTTGATTACACAAGCCGTTAACGCAGGCATCGAAAAGTATATTATCTCAAGAAAGGCAAAAATCCCTGCTTTTGTTGATAAGAATTTTTCTTTTAAAGCCGCTGTTAAGCTCCATAAAAAAGCAATTGGTAAAGACCTTTATAAAGCACCCTTGAATATTATCTGGTCGGTACCAATGCTTGGAGTTAAATCCTTATCTTTTCTATTCAATAAGGTTGGTGCAAACAAGGCCTCTGAAACTTTAAATCATATACCTCAAGGTTTTGAAACGGCGGTTCAACAAGAAATTAATTGGCTGATTTATACAGAGTTGCTTGAAATTCCCTATCAACAAGAACAACGCGCCTCAACAAAAGATGCCCTACTTGAAGAAATCTTAAATGATGCCGCACTTTCAAGTCTCATTGCTGCTTATCTGCAAGAAATTAACCATAAATCTACGAATACTGATTTTCGTCTTACACTGGAAGAAAATTTAAAAGAATATGCTATCAGCCGAACTGCCGCTTCTGATTTGGCAGGAAGTATTATTTCACTCGCCTCAAATTATGCCGCTTTTAATAAAGCTGCCCCTGGCGCATTAAGCAGTGGAAAAATAGCGGCGGCGATTATTGCTGAAAAAATTGCTATTTCAAATTTTTGGTTAGGCTCAACCTTAGGGACTTGGTATTACGCCTTATTTCCTGCGAGCGCATCGACGGGGTTATTAGTGGTAACCACAAGTTCTATCATTGCAGGACTCGCCCTCATTACCACATTCACAGGCATTCTCACCGACCCTTTGCAAGCCAAACTAGGGCTGCACCAAAAACGGCTTAATCGTTTTGTAGATGTTCTCCATGATGAGCTGTTGGAGGAAAAAGACTCACAATACAGAATTAAGGATCAATATATCGTGCGTGTTTTTGATATTGTTGATTTATTAATTACCGCAGTACGCAGTTGATATTTTTACTCATCGGGAATTTTCATTCAAAACAAACTGCTCAGAATGATTGTATTACGCTTAATAAACTAAACTCTATTATGATTACCAATTTAAGATCGGACAATCAGCAAACAACATTTTAAACAATGAAGACCTTGAAGATAAGACTTCATGTTCTTCATGCTCTTCAGGGTGATATTGAAAAGAATAAGCTATTTGTCCCATCTTAAGTTGGTAGCCTCTATCATGAGCTTTATCTTTATAACTTGAATTAACTTTTTACTATTAGCCGATGAATAACTCATTTAATCAAGACATTCAAAACGAACTTAATCATCGCGAAGTGATGAAATGGAGCGGTCGCCCAAAACCACGCGCATTTGCAGCGAGTTCCTTAATCATCTTTTTATTTGCGATTCCGTGGACAGCGTTTTCAATTTTTTGGATTTTTGCCGCCTCAGGTTTTCAAGTACCTGACTTTGATGAGGGTTTTGATTTTTTCCCACTCTTTGGTTTGCCGTTTCTTTTTATCGGTATTGGTATGTTATTAAGTCCGATTTTTATGTATTCAAAAGCCAAAAAAACAGTCTACGTGATTACCAATCAACGTGCTTTTCAGCTGTATTGTGGCAAGCGTAAAAAAGTTAAAAGCTATGCGCCAGAAGAGATAGGACATATTGAACGCATAGAAGAACAAGACGGTAGCGGCAATCTTTATTTTGCTACCGAGCAATACGCTACAAAACGTGGTACGAGAGAAGTCAAAGTCGGTTTTTTAGGGATAAGTGATGTAAAAATGGCTGAAACTCGACTTGTTACCTTAAAAGGACTCACGAATGAATAAGAGCTATTTTTCCAATAAAGGGTTAAATTCTCCACTATAAAAAATATTTTATGCGATAATTTACGGTTATTTTCATTTTTTGTCTGCTCACTAAACTCCATGTCAAAACGAAAAATTCTTGTTACCAGTGCTTTGCCTTATGCCAATGGCCCTATTCACTTAGGCCATTTAGTCGAATACATTCAAACTGATATTTGGACGCGCTTTCAAAAGCAACGCGGACATCAATGTTATTACGTTTGTGCGGATGATACTCACGGCACGCCTATCATGCTACGCGCCGACCGTGAAGGCATTACCCCAGAAGAGTTAATCGCCGACGTTGAAAAACAGCATCGTGCAGATTTTGACGAATTTGGAGTAGAATTTGATAATTATCACAGTACCCACTCCGTAGAAAATGAACAGCTTTCACGTTTGATTTATGAACGTTTGCATGACGCGGGGCATATTAGCACGCGCACCATTACGCAAGCCTATGATCCTGAAAAAGAAATGTTTTTATCGGATCGTTTTATCAAAGGTGAATGTCCAAAATGTGGAGCGCAAGATCAATACGGTGATGGCTGTGAAAAATGTAGCGCGACCTATGCGCCTACGGACTTAAAAAATGCGGTGTCTGCGATTTCAGGCGCAAAACCGATTGAAAAAGATTCGGAACATTACTTTTTTGATTTAGCCAATTTTACGGAAATGTTACGCGATTGGACTAAAGCGGGGCATTTACAATCCGAAGTCACCAATAAACTGGCGGAATGGTTAGACGGGGGCTTAAAACAATGGGATATTTCCCGCGACGCGCCTTATTTTGGTTTTCAAATTCCTGACGCGCCGAATAAATATTTTTACGTCTGGTTAGACGCACCGATTGGTTATATGGCGAGTTTTAAAAATCTTTGTGATAAGCAAGGTTTAAACTTTGACGAGTTTTGGGCGAAAGATTCCGATGCCGAGTTATATCATTTCATCGGCAAAGACATTATTTATTTCCACGCCTTATTCTGGCCAGCGATGTTAAAAGGATCTAATTTTAGAACCCCTAGCGCGATTTTTGCGCACGGATTTTTAACCGTGAATGGCGAAAAAATGTCTAAATCTCGCGGCACGTTTATCACGGCACGAACTTATTTAGAGCATTTAAACCCAGAATATTTACGCTATTACTTCGCGGCTAAATTAAGTGATGGGCTAGACGATATTGATTTGAATTTTGAAGATTTTTCTCAGCGCGTTAATTCTGATTTAGTGGGTAAAGTGGTTAATATCGCTAGTCGTTGTAGCGGTTTTATTAAAAAGCGTTTTGATGGTGTGTTATCCGACGAATGTAGCGAGCCTGAGTTATTCCAATCCTTTGTTGATGCAAACGAGTTAATCTCTGAGTTATATGAAAACCGCGAATTTGGTAAAGCGATGCGCGAAATCATGGCATTAGCGGATAAAGCGAATCAATATATCGATGAGAAAAAACCGTGGTTAATCGCTAAAGAAGAAGGTAAAGATGCCGAGCTGCACGCGATTTGTTCAATAAACGTTAATTTATTCCGCGTGTTAGCGTTATATTTAAAACCTGTTGTTCCCAAATTAGCGACCGAAGCCGAAGCCTTTTTAAACATCGAGTCACAAACATGGACAGAAGGAATGCAACCTTTAGTGGGTCATGCTATTAATAAATTCAAACCGTTAATGACGCGCGTAGAAGCCGATAAAATCGAAGCGATTGTTGAAGCCTCTAAAGAAAA
>WTBX01000267.1 GCA_013138855.1 Methylococcaceae bacterium | reverse complement strand
CGGGATCAGGCGAAGTCATCGTGCAAGACGGCACCATGCTTGATGAGCATTATGTGTCTGTATTAGAAGAAAATAGTATTGACGATGTCTTTGTTCGCTCTATTATTACCTGTGATAACCGTCATGGTGTCTGTGCAAAATGTTACGGACGTGACCTGGGGCGTGGGCATATGGTTAATAGCGGAGAGGCTGTTGGTGTTATTGCTGCGCAATCCATTGGTGAGCCAGGAACGCAGTTAACCATGCGTACTTTCCATATTGGGGGTGCCGCTTCACGTCAGGTTGCTATTAGTAATGTGCAGGTGAAATCTAAAGGGATTATTAAATTACACAACTTGAAGACGGTAGAAAATCGTAACGGAAACCTGGTCGCAGTATCAAGATCAGGTGAAGTCGGTGTGATGGATGAATACGGTCGTGAAAAAGAAAAATACAAGATTCCTTATGGAGCAGAATTAAGCTGTAAAGAAGGCAGCGCCGTAGAGCCTGGAGATATCGTTGTTACCTGGGATCCGCACGTACATCCAGTGGTAACTGAGGTCGCGGGAAAAGTTGAATTAGTCGACTTTGAACCGGGGTTGTCGGTTCAGGAAGTGTCAGACGAGGTGACTGGCGTAAGTTCAATTACGGTACTGGATCCTAAGCAACGGGTAAGTGCGGGTAAGGATTTGCGACCTTTAGTTAAATTAGTCACTGAGGATGGCGAAAATGTGCTTTTGCCAAATACTGAATTAGCTGCGCAATATGTGTTACCGGCGGGTTCAATTGTTGCGGTTAAAAATGGTGCGGAAATTCAAGTGGGTGACGTACTTGGACGAATTCCTCAGGAATCAAGTAAAACTCGTGATATTACCGGTGGTTTACCGCGTGTTGCTGATTTATTTGAAGCGAGAAAAACCAAAGATCCTGCGATTTTGGCAGAGGAGACTGGAACAATCTCTTTCGGTAAAGAAACTAAGGGTAAGCAGCGGATTATTATTACTGATTCTGACGGTGAGCAATTTGAAACCTTAGTGCCTAAGTGGCGACATATCACTGTGTTTGAGGGTGAGTTTGTTGATAAAGGTGAAACGATTGCTGAAGGTGAGTTGACTCCACATGATATTTTAAGATTGCGTGGTATTGAAGAGCTGGCAAGTTATCTAGTTAAAGAGATTCAAGACGTTTATCGTTTGCAAGGGGTAAAAATCAACGATAAGCATATTGAAGCGATTATTCGCCAAATGCTACGTAAAGTTGAAATTACTGCTTCGGGTGAAACTGATTTTGTTAAAGGTGAGCAAACTGAGCGTGGTTATGTTAATGCTGTTAATGAGCAAATGGAAAAAGAGGGTAAGATCCCTGCGAGTTATGAATCAGTATTATTAGGTATTACCAAGGCATCGCTTGCGACTGAATCCTTTATTTCTGCGGCTTCTTTCCAAGAAACAACGCGGGTATTAACGGACGCAGCAGTGAGAGGTATTAATGATGGCTTGAATGGTTTGAAGGAAAATGTCATCGTGGGTCGATTAATTCCCGCAGGAACAGGTCTTGCCTATCATGAAGAAAGAAAGAAAAGACGTCTTGCAGAAAAAAATAAAGATGTAGAGCTTGCCGCAGTCGTTGATACAGTCGAAGTTGAAGAGGCGTTAAAACAAGCCTTAAATACTGAGTAAAAATAAAAACTTGACCAAGCTGAAATAAAGGAATATTATACTCTGCTCACATGAGCTAAGCAGCTTGGTCGGGTAATTCTAAAGTCATTTTTGCAAATGGCTCTTGTCTGACAATTAATTTGTATATCGGAGTTAAAAGATATGGCCACGATCAATCAGTTGGTTCGTAAGCCTCGTGCTAAAAAATTAGAAAAAAGCAATGTTCCCGCGCTAGAGGCCTGTCCTCAAAGAAGGGGTGTTTGTACTCGTGTTTACACGACTACGCCTAAGAAACCTAATTCGGCTTTGCGTAAAGTTGCAAGGGTTCGTTTGACTAATGGTTCTGAGGTAAGTAGCTACATTGGTGGTGAAGGTCATAATCTTCAAGAACATTCGGTCGTATTGATTAGAGGCGGCAGGGTAAAGGATTTGCCTGGTGTGCGTTATCACGTTGTTCGAGGTAGTTTAGATACTTCGGGTGTAGATGGTAGAAAGTGTGGACGTTCTAAATACGGAACTAAGAGACCTAAAAGCTAAGGCTGGTGATATAAATGTCTAGAAGAAGAGTTGCAGCAAAAAGAGATGTTATTCCTGATCCTAGATTTGGTAGCGAAATGCTAACTAAATTTATGAACATGATTATGGTTGACGGTAAAAAATCTGTTGCTGAAAAAATAGTTTATGGTGCCTTGGATTTGATCGAAGGTAAAGGGCATGAAGAATCTTTAGAAGTTTTATCTAAAGCTTTAGAGAATGTTCAGCCGCGTGTAGAAGTTAAATCTCGCCGTGTAGGTGGGGCGACTTACCAAGTACCTGTTGAAGTGCGTCCGTCAAGACGTTTGGCTTTGGCGATGCGTTGGTTGATTGAAGCTGCTCGTAAGCGTAACGAAAAAAATATGCCTGCTAAATTAGCGGGTGAGTTATTGGATGCTTTTGAAGGTCGCGGTGCGGCTGCTAAGAAGCGTGAAGATACTCATAGAATGGCAGAAGCAAACAAGGCTTTCTCTCATTACCGTTGGTAGTAGCGTAGTTATTTAAAAAGGTTATCGTAGTGGCACGTAAAACTCCTATTGAGCGTTATCGTAATATTGGGATTATGGCGCATATTGATGCGGGTAAAACTACGACAACTGAACGTATTTTGTATTACACAGGTGTGTCTCATAAAATTGGTGAGGTACATGATGGTGCGGCCACCATGGATTGGATGGAGCAAGAGCAAGAGCGAGGTATTACTATTACTTCGGCTGCAACGACTTGTTTCTGGCAAGGAATGGAAAAGCAATTTCCAGAGCATCGTATTAATATAATAGATACACCAGGGCATGTTGACTTCACCATTGAAGTTGAGCGTTCCTTGAGGGTTTTGGATGGTGCATGTGCTGTTTTTTGTGCTGTTGGCGGTGTAGAGCCTCAGTCTGAAACGGTTTGGCGACAAGCAAATAAATACAATGTGCCTAGGATGGTCTTTGTAAATAAAATGGATAGGTCGGGTGCGGATTTTTTGCGAGTTGTTGAGCAAATAAGAGCGCGTCTCGGTAGTAATCCAGTCCCTATGCAGCTTCCTATTGGTGCTGAAGACGGTTTTAAGGGGGTTATTGATCTCCTTAAAATGAAGGCTGTTTATTGGGAAGAAGAAAATATGGGGATGGCTTTTGAAGAAAAGGCGATTCCAGAAGAAATGCAAGAGCTTGCAGAAGAATGGCGTGAACATCTGATTGAGTCCGCTGCTGAAGCAAATGAAGTGTTAATGGATAAATATTTGGAAGAAGGAAGTCTTTCAGATGAAGAGATTAAGCAAGGGATTCGTGTTCAAACGATTGCTAATGAAGTGGTTCCAGCTTTTTGTGGTTCTGCTTTTAAAAATAAAGGTGTTCAATCAATACTGGATGCAGTGATTGATTATATGCCTGCCCCAACTGAGGTTGAGGCGATTAAAGGTGTTTTGGCAGATGAAGAAACTGAAGCGATTCGTGTAGCGGCTGATGATGAGCCATTTTCGGCATTAGCTTTTAAAATTGCAACCGATCCTTTTGTAGGTGTATTAACATTTTTTCGTGTTTATTCGGGTGTGTTGAAGTCGGGTGATAGCATTTATAACTCGGTTAAAGGCAAAAAAGAACGTATTGGTCGTTTGGTGCAGATGCATTCAAATAGCCGAGAAGAAATAAAAGAAGTTCATGCAGGTGATATTGCTGCTGCAATTGGACTTAAAAGTGTGACGACAGGTGATACTTTATGTAACTTGGATGATGTGATTGTTTTGGAAAGAATGGAATTTCCAGAGCCAGTTATTTCAGTTGCCGTAGAGCCGAGAACACAAGCAGATCAGGAAAAAATGGGGGTTGCGCTAGGGAAGTTGGCGCAGGAAGATCCTTCTTTTCGAGTGCATACGGATGATGAGTCTGGGCAAACGATTATTTCTGGGATGGGTGAGCTACATTTAGATATTATTGTGGATCGCATGAAAAGGGAATTTAGTGTTGAAGCAAATGTAGGTGCTCCGCAAGTTTCTTATCGAGAAACAATTCGTGGAACTGTCGAACATGAAGGTAAATTTATACGCCAATCAGGTGGGCGTGGTCAATATGGTCATGTGTGGTTGCGTATCGAGCCTCAGGAAGTGGGGAAAGGTTACGAATTTGTCAATGAAGTGGTAGGTGGAGCTGTTCCTAAGGAATATATTTCATCGGTTGATAAAGGGATACAAGAGCAAATGGAAAACGGTGTAATTGCTGGCTTCCCAGTTGTGGATGTTAAGGTTAGTTTGTTTGATGGTTCGTATCACGATGTGGATTCAAATGAAATGGCTTTTAAGATTGCAGGTTCTATGGGTTTCAAGGATGGAGCTAAAAAAGCAACGCCTGTGTTGTTAGAGCCAATTATGAAGGTGGAAGTTGTTACACCTGAGAATTATATGGGTGACGTAGTCGGTGATATTAACCGTCGTCGCGGTATAATTCAGGGTATGGATGATTCCCCAGCGGGTAAGACTATTGGCTGCGAAGTGCCGCTGGCAGAAATGTTTGGTTATGCAACAGACTTGCGTTCTGCAACGCAGGGTCGTGCTACATACAGTATGCAGTTTGAAAAATACAATGAAGCACCTGCAAATATTGCAGAAGCAATCATTAAAAGAGTTTCATAAAAATAGATTTAAGTTTAAAGGTATTGAGTCATGGCTAAAGAAAAATTTGAACGTAATAAGCCTCACGTAAACGTAGGCACAATTGGTCACGTTGACCATGGGAAAACAACTTTAACAGCCGCTTTAACAAAAGTAATGGCTGAACTTCAAGGTGGTGAAGTTAAAGCTTTCGACCAAATTGATAATGCTCCAGAAGAGCGTGAGCGTGGTATTACGATTGCGACTTCGCACGTAGAGTACGAATCAGAAGCGCGTCACTACGCACACGTTGACTGTCCAGGTCACGCCGATTATGTGAAAAACATGATTACAGGTGCTGCACAAATGGATGGTGCTATCTTAGTTTGTGGTGCGACTGATGGTCCCATGCCTCAAACACGTGAGCATATCTTATTGTCTCGCCAAGTGGGTGTTCCTTATATTATTATCTTCTTAAACAAAGCGGATCTTCTTGCAGAAGATTGTGGCGGTTTAGGAACTGAAGAATATAACGAAATGATAGAATTGGTTGAAATGGAATTACGTGAGTTATTAGATACTTACGAATTTCCTGGTGATGACACACCTATTATTGTTGGTTCTGCATTAAAAGCATTGGAAGGTGATACTAGTGAAGTTGGCGTTCCTGCAATTGTTAAATTAGTAGAAGCTTTAGATACTTATATTCCTGAGCCTGTTCGTGCAATTGATGGTGCATTCTTAATGCCTATCGAAGATGTATTCTCAATTTCAGGTCGTGGTACAGTTGTTACAGGTCGTGTTGAGCGTGGTGTTGTTAAAGTCGGCGAAGAAATTGAAATCGTTGGTATTAAAGAAACTACTAAAACAACTTGTACTGGCGTAGAAATGTTCCGTAAGTTGTTGGATCAAGGTGAAGCAGGCGATAACGTCGGTGTTCTATTACGTGGTACTAAGCGTGAAGAAGTCGAGCGTGGTCAAGTTTTAGCTCACGTTGGCACAATTAATCCTCATACACGTTTCAATGCTGAAATTTATGTATTGTCAAAAGATGAGGGTGGTCGTCATACGCCTTTCTTTAACGGATACCGTCCTCAGTTCTACTTTAGAACAACTGATGTCACGGGTGCTGTTGAATTAGGTGAAGGTGTTGAAATGGTTATGCCTGGTGACAATGTCACTGTGGAAGTAACTTTGATCGCACCGATTGCAATGGAACAAGGTTTGCGCTTCGCAGTTCGTGAAGGTGGTCGTACCGTTGGTGCGGGCGTTGTTGCTGAAATCATCGAGTAATCATAATGTCTAATCAAACACTCCGTATTCGTTTAAAAGCGTTTGACCATAAGTTAATTGATCAATCAGCAGGCGAAATAGTAGAGACAGCAAAAAGAACTGGGGCTCAAGTAAAAGGTCCCATTCCGCTTCCTACTAAAAAAGAGCGTTTCACCATATTGATTTCACCGCATGTTAATAAAGATGCCCGTGATCAATATGAGCTAAGAACCTATAAACGGTTGTTAGATATTGTGGAACCTACCGAAAAAACTGTTGACGCATTGATGAAGTTAGATCTTGCGGCAGGGGTGGATGTTCAAATCAAGCTCAGTTAATGAGCTATCAAGTTAAATAGAGGAATTGGCAGATGTCAATAGGTCTTATTGGTCGTAAATGTGGTATGACCCGAGTTTTTAGTGAAGATGGTTCATCTACACCCGTAACTGTTCTTCAGATAGACTCGAATAGAGTAACTCAAGTAAAGAGTGTCGATAGCGACGGTTACCGTGCCATTCAAGTTGCTGTTGGTGATAAAAAATCTTCAAAAGTGAATAAAGCAATGGCAGGGCATTATGCTGCTGCCAACATCACTGCGGGTCGTGGTCTAGTCGAATTTAGATTAGAAGACGGCGAAGGTGAAGATTTAGCTGCTGGTTCCGAGCTTGGCTTGGATGTATTTGCAGAAGGTCAGGTTGTTGATGTTCGCGGCACTAGCATTGGTAAAGGTTTTGCAGGTGCTGTAAAGCGTTATAACTTTAAAATGCAAGATGCAACGCATGGTAACTCTGTTTCTCATAGAGCTCCTGGTTCTATCGGTCAGTGTCAAACACCTGGACGTGTTTTCAAGGGTAAAAAAATGGCAGGTCATATGGGTGCAGTCAAAACGACTGTGCAAAATTTGACTGTGCATTCCGTCGATACCGAAAGAAATATTATTTTGGTTAAAGGTGCGGTTCCTGGTGCTAAAGGTGGTGATGTTGTCATTACTGCGGCTGCAAAAAAGAAAAATAAGGGTTAATTATGAGTGTGCAAGTACCTGCAATAAATGATCAAGACTCAGCGGGCGTTGTTGACGTGGCTGAAGCGGTATTTGGTCAAGGGTTTAATGAAACTTTAATTCATCAATTGGTCACAAAATACTTGGCAACTGCGCGTGCTGGAACGAAAGCTCAAAAAAATCGTGCTGATGTTAGGGGTGGCGGAATTAAACCGTGGCGACAAAAGGGGACAGGTCGTGCAAGATCTGGTACACTGTCTAGTCCAATTTGGCGTTCAGGTGGTGTAACGTTTGCTGCGCAACCACGTTCTTTTGATCAAAAAATTAATAAGAAAATGTATAAAGTGGGTATCCGCTCTATATTTTCTGAATTATTGAGACAAGATCGTTTAGTGGCGAGCAATGATATTACGCTATCAACACCAAAGACTAAAGAGTTGGTGCAAAAATTAAAAGATGTTGATGGAAAACGTATTTTAATTCTTACTGATAATCTGGATGAAAATCTAATTTTAGCCTCAAGAAATATTCCTTACGTCGAAGTAGCAACCGCTGCTAACGTAAGCCCTGTTTCTTTAGTGGCCGCAGATAAAGTAATTGCAACAACAACTGCATTGAAACAAATAGAGGAGCGTTTGGCGTGAGTATCGCAGAAGGCAAATTAGCAAATGTATTGTTGGCACCGGTTGTTTCTGAAAAAAGTTCAATCGCAGCAGAAGTTGATTCACGTATCGTATTCAAAGTTCAAACAGATGCAACAAAACAGCAAGTTAAAAAAGCAGTTGAGTTGATGTTTAATGTTGAAGTTGATTCGGTTCAAGTGCTGAATGTTAAGGGTAAGGTCAAACGTTTTGGGCGTGCATTAGGAAAAAGATCAGACTGGAAAAAAGCGTATGTAAAGCTTAAACCAGGTCATGATATAGATTTTGCAACAGCTTAAATAGTTAACGTATAAGAATTCAATAGGAACGGTAGATAGCATGGCTATTCTAAAATCAAAACCGACTTCACCAGGAGCACGGTTTGTAGTACGTGTAAAAAATGACGACTTGCATAAAGGTAAGCCGTTTGCACCACTACTTGAGAAACAAAGTAAAAATGGTGGTAGGAATAATCAAGGGCGTATTACAACACGTCACATAGGTGGTGGTCACAAGCAACACTACCGTATTATTGATTTCAAAAGAAATAAAATTGATATTCCTGCTGTAGTAGAGCATTTAGAGTACGATCCTAATAGAACGGCAAACATTGCGTTGTTACTATTTAAAGATGGTGAACGTAAATATATTATTGCACCTAAAGGTCTTGAAGTTGGGCAGGAAGTAGTTTCTTCGGAAGTTGCACCTGTAAAACCAGGGAACTGTATGTCTTTGCGTAATATGCCTTTAGGTTCTACGGTTCATTGTATTGAGCTTAAGCCTGGTAAAGGTGCTCAAATGGCAAGAAGTGCCGGAACTTCAGCGCAATTAGTCGCTAAAGAAGGGATGTATGTTACTTTGCGCTTACGTTCAGGCGAAATGCGTAAAGTAATGGCAGACTGTAAAGCGGTTATTGGTGAAGTCTCAAATTCTGAGCATAACTTAATCTGTTTAGGTAATGCTGGAGCATCAAGACGTAGAGGTATTCGTCCGACTGTTCGTGGTGTTGCCATGAATCCAGTTGACCATCCACATGGTGGTGGGGAAGGTCGTACATCAGGTGGTAGACATCCAGTGTCTCCATGGGGTATGCCGACTAAAGGTTATAAAACACGTAAAAATAAGCGTACTGATAATATGATTGTCAGACGTCGTAAGCAAAAATAAGGGGTAAAGCGTGCCACGTTCAATTAAAAAAGGTCCATTTATTGATCATCATCTACAAAAGAAAGTAGAAGATGCAGTAAGTAGCAATAATAGGAAACCAATTAAGACTTGGTCAAGAAGATCTATGGTTAGCCCTGATATGCTGGGTTTAACGATTGCCGTTCATAACGGTCGTCAGCATGTTCCAGTTCTTATCTCTGAAAATATGGTCGGGCATAAGTTAGGTGAGTTTGCACCTACCCGTACCTACAGAGGTCATTTGGCCGATAAGAAATCTAGGTAAGGTTATTCATGGAAATTTCAGCAAAATTAAGTAATGCTCCGATGTCTGCTCAAAAAGCAAGATTGGTCGGTGATCAAATACGTGGCTTACCTGTGGATAAAGCGTTGAACATTTTAAAGTTCAGCTCTAAAAAAGCCGCAGGTATCATGAAAAAAGTTTTGGAATCTGCGATTGCAAACGCTGAGCACAATGAAAGTGCAGATATTGACGAGTTAGTCGTTGCTACAGTGTTTGTTAATGAAGGTAGAACCTTGAAAAGAGTTCGCGCCAGAGCTAAGGGACGTGCTAATCACATCCTGAAAAGAACCTGCCATATCACAGTCAAAGTCGCAGAATACGAATAGGGGTATATAGAAATGGGTCAGAAAGTACATCCAACAGGTATACGCCTAGGGATTGTTAAAGATTGGACATCCAGATGGTATGCAAATAGTCAGGATTATCCTGTCTTTTTATTGCAAGACTTAAAGGTTCGTGAATATATTCAAAAGAAATTAGCTCACGCATCTGTTAGTCGCATACAAATTAATCGTCCAGCAAGCAATGCACATATTACTGTTCATACGGCACGTCCGGGAATTGTGATTGGTAAAAAAGGCGAAGACATTGATAAATTAAGACGCGAAGTTTCTAAAATTATGGGGATTCCTGTTCAGCTAAATGTTGAAGAGATTAGAAAGCCAGAATTAGACGCTAAATTAGTTGCAGAAAGTATTGCGCAGCAGCTTGAAAAAAGAATTATGTATCGTCGTGCTATGAAGCGTGCGGTTTCTAATACCATGCGCTTAGGTGCGGAAGGTATTAAAATCAACGTTGGCGGACGTTTAAACGGTGCAGAGATTGCGCGTGGCGAGTGGTATAGAGAAGGTCGTGTGCCTCTACATACTTTGCGTGCAGACATCGATTACGGTACAGCGGAAGCGAATACAACTTATGGAATTATCGGCATTAAAGTGTGGATTTTTAAAGGCGAAGTATTCGATACTGCTGCACATTTAGCGGCGGCTAACACCGAATCTAAAAAATCTGTTGAAGGGAAATAATCATGCTTCAACCTAAAAGAACAAAATTTCGTAAGCAACATAAAGGCAGAAATAACGGTGTTGCAGTCCGTGGTTCTTCAGTAAGTTTCGGAGAGTATGGCTTAAAGGCTACTACTCGTGGTAGACTTACCTCCCGTCAAATTGAAGCGGCTCGTAGAACCATTACTAGACACGTTAAACGTGGCGGTAAAATTTGGATTAGAGTCTTCCCTGATAAGCCGATTACTAAAAAACCTTTAGAAGTTCGTATGGGTAAAGGGAAAGGTAGTGTAGAATATTGGGTTGCCCAGATTAAACCGGGGACAATGTTATATGAACTTCAAGGGATTCCAGAAGACTTGGCACGCGAAGCATTCGCGCTTGCAGCAGCTAAGTTACCTGTAAAGACCACTTTTGCTGCGCGGACGATAATGTAATGATTGCTAGTGAATTACGTCAAAAGACGAAAGAAGAATTAAATACGATATTGCTTGAGTTGTCTCGTGAGCAATTTAATTTAAGAATGCAAAAAGGAACAGGCCAGTTAAGCAAGTCAGACCAAGTAAAAAAGGTAAGACGTGATATAGCCCGTGTTCATACCATATTAAATGAAATGGCGAGTGCATAAGCATGAGTGAAAATACAGAGAAATTGCGCACGATGACAGGTCGTGTTGTTAGCAATAAGATGGATAAAACGGTTTCTGTTTTAGTAGAACGTCTAGTTAAACATCCAGTTTATGGAAAATATATCAAGCGTTCGACTAAATTATTAGCCCATGACGAGCAAAACCAGTGTAAAGAAGGTGATGTTGTGACGATTACTTCATGTCGTCCATTGTCAAAAAGAAAGACCTTTAGATTGGTTGAAATTGTTGAAAACGCGAAATAAGCGTTTTTTTAAAGTGTAATATTGAGATAGTTGGGATTTAATAATGATTCAGATGCAAACTAACCTTGACGTTGCTGATAACAGCGGTGCAAAAAAGGTCATGTGTATCAAAGTATTAGGCGGTTCACACCGACGTTATGCTGGTATTGGTGACATCATCAAAGTCAGTGTTAAAGATGCGATTCCTCGTGGACGTGTCAAAAAGGGTGAAGTCTATAATGCGTTAGTGGTAAGGACTCGTAAAGGGGTTCGTAGACCTGATGGTTCTGTTATTCGTTTTGATGGTAATGCAGCCGTTATTTTGAATGCTCAACTACAACCTCTCGGTACACGTATCTTTGGACCTGTTACTCGTGAGTTAAGAGGTGAAAAGTTTATGAAAATCATTTCTTTAGCTCCAGAAGTTTTGTAAAGGGGACATACAAAGATGCAAAAAATTAAAAAAGGTGACGACGTTATTGTTCGTGCCGGTAAAGATAAAGGCAAGCGCGGTAAGGTTGCCCAAGTTCTTGAAAATGGTAGAGTTCTGGTAGACGGCGTGAATCGCGTCAAAAAACATCAGAAAGGCAATCCAAATGCAGGTGTTCAAGGCGGTATCATTGAAAAAGATATGCCTATCACTATTTCAAATGTCGGGCTATATAATCCTGAAACTAAAAAAGCCGATCGTATTGGTATTAAGTTTTTAGATGATGGAAGAAAAGTCAGATATTTTAAATCAACTAACGAAGTTGTTGATGCATAAGGAGCGCAATCATGGCTAGATTAAGAACTGAATATAAAGAAAGAATTCTGCCAGCATTAGTTGAGCAGTTTAGCTATAAATCTGTAATGGAAGCACCAAAAGTCACTAAAATCACCTTGAATATGGGTGTAGGTGAAGCGGTTGCAGATAAAAAAGTGTTACAAGCTGCGGTTTCCGATATGGAAAAAATTGCAGGTCAAAAAGTAGTAGTAACGAAATCAAGAAAGTCGATTGCGGGCTTTAAAATTCGTGATGACATGCCTATCGGTTGTAAAGTAACTTTACGTAGCGATAAAATGTACGAATTTTTAGATCGTTTAATCAGTATTTCTATTCCTCGAGTCCGCGATTTTCGCGGTATGAGCCCTAAAAGCTTTGATGGGCGTGGTAACTATTCGATGGGTGTCAAAGAGCAGATCATTTTCCCTGAAATTGATTATGACAAAATTGATACTCTGCGTGGATTGGATATCACCATTACAACAACAGCTAAAACGAATGAAGAAGGCTTGGCGTTGTTAAAGCTTTTTAATTTTCCATTTAAGAACTAAAGGGCGACAAAAATGGCAAAAAAATCAATGATTGCGCGAGAAGATAAGCGCAATAAATTAGTGCAGAAGTATGCGGAAAAGCGTGCGGCTCTCAAAGAAATTATTAGAGATCCTAACGCTTCTTACGAAGATAAAGAGGCGGCATTGTTGCAGCTTCAAAAACTTCCTAGAGATTCCAGCGCAGCAAGATTGCGTAACCGTTGTAATCTGACTGGGCGTCCTCATGGATATTATCGCAAGTTTGGACTTAGCCGTAACAAGCTAAGAGAAGCAACTATGCGCGGTGATGTTCCTGGTTTGGGTAAGGCAAGCTGGTAAGCTAAGGTTTTTGGAGACAACACAATGAGTATGACAGATCCTATCGCAGATATGTTGACCCGTATTAGAAACGGTCAATTTGCGGGTAAAAAAAGCGTATCTATGCCATCTTCTAAAGTAAAAGTGGCAATCGCAAAAGTATTAAAAGAAGAAGGTTACATTAACGAGTACAACACTGAAACTAACGGTAGTCACACAGAAATGACTGTCGAGCTGAAGTATTTCAATGGTGTAGCTGTTATTGAAAAAGTAAAAAGAATTAGTAAACCTGGTTTACGTATCTATAAATCAAAAGATGAACTACCTAAAGTATTAGGCGGCTTAGGCATTGCTATCGTTTCTACTTCTAACGGAGTAATGACGGACAGAGCTGCGCGTGCTATTGGTCATGGTGGTGAAGTTATTTGTACCGTTTGTTAGGGAGACAATATTATGTCAAGAATTGCGAGTGCGCCAATTACTATCCCTAGCGGTGTAGATATTAAGCTAGCGGGTAACAACATGACTGTTAAAGGAAAAAACGGTCAAATGTCCTTTGAAATTAAAAATGGTGTCACAGTCGAGCATAGTGATAACATTATTAGCATTCAATGGGATGAAGCAGTTAAAAAATCATCGGCTCATGCAGGAACAGTTAGAGCTGTGCTAAATAATATGGTTATAGGCGTATCTAAAGGCTTTGAGAAAAAACTAAGCTTAATTGGTGTCGGTTACAGGGCTCAAGTCAGTGGCAAAACACTGAATCTTTCTTTAGGCTTTTCGCATCCGATAGAATATCCAATGCCAGAAGGTATCACTATCGAAGCAGCATCTCAGACTGAGCTTGTTGTCAAAGGTATGGATAAGCAAAAAGTCGGTCAGGTTGCAGCAGAAATCAGAGCGTATCGTCCGCCAGAGCCTTATAAGGGTAAAGGTGTTCGTTATACTGATGAACATGTTGTTCGAAAAGAAGCCAAGAAGAAGTAGGGTAAAGTGATGGATAAGAAAGCATCAAGATTGAAACGTGCTTTAAAAGTACGCTCTAAAATCAGAAAACAAGATGTAAACAGATTGACGATTCATAGAACTTCTCAACACATCTATGCGCAAGTCTTAAGTAAAGATGGTACAACAACGATTGCAAGTGCTTCTACAGCTCAAGCTGATATTAAAGCGGCAATTAAAAGTACCAGCAATGCAGACGCTGCAAGTGAAGTTGGAAAAGTTATTGCTCAAAGAGCAGTTGCGGCGGGTGTAACGGAAGTTGCATTTGATCGTTCAGGTTTTAAATATCATGGCCGTGTTAAAGCATTAGCGGATGCTGCGCGCGAAGCTGGACTGAAGTTCTAGGGGAATATAATGGCGACAGCACCATCTCAAGGTAGTACTGACGGATTACAAGAAAAATTAGTTTCTGTACGTCGTGTTGCAAAAGTAGTAAAAGGCGGTAGAGTTTTCGGTTTCACAGCATTAACAGTTGTTGGTGACGGTGAAGGACGTATCGGTTATGGCGTAAGTAAAGCGCGTGAAGTGCCTATTGCGATTCAAAAATCATTAGAGCAAGCTCGTAAAAACATGCGTAAAGTGCATTTAAAAGGTGATACTTTACAATACCCGATTATGGCAACCACAGGTGCGGCGAAAGTTTATATGCAGCCAGCTTCTGAAGGTACTGGAATTATCGCGGGTGGTGCAATGCGTGCGGTATTTGAAGTTGTCGGTGTACACAATGTATTAGCTAAATGTGTTGGTACTAATAACCCAATTAATGTTGTGAGAGCAACAATTAATGGTTTAACCGATATGCGCGATGCAAAACAAATTGCTGCAAAACGTGGCATAACGGTAGAGCAAGTCACAGGATAAAATCATGGCTGATAAAAAATTAAGTGTGACCATGACGAAAAGTAAAATTGGTCGATTAAAAAGCCATCAAGCCTGTTTAAAAGGTTTGGGTTTACGAAAAATAAGACATACGGTAGAAGTTATTGATACCCCTGAAAACAGAGGTATGATAAATAAGGTTGCCTATATGCTGAAAGTTGAGGAAGTCTAATGTATTTAAATAGTATTCAGGCAGCTCCTGGCTCTCGCAAAAAATCTAAAAGAGTAGGGCGCGGTATTGGTTCTACTTTAGGTAAAACTTGTGGTCGCGGCCACAAAGGTCAAAAATCACGTAGTGGTGGTTTTCATAAAGTCGGTTTTGAAGGTGGTCAAATGCCTTTACAACGTAGACTACCTAAAGTGGGTTTTACTTCACGTGTTAAAAAATATTCAGCAGAAGTTAGACTAAATGAATTAAATTTAGTTAATACTGATGTGATTGATTTAAAAGCATTGATTGATGCAAACTTGATCCCTTCGATTTCTAAAACTGCAAAAGTTATTTTGTCAGGTGAAGTTAGCAAGGCAGTGACTATAAAAGGTCTTAAAACCACTCCAGGCGCAAAAGCTGCGATTGAAGCGGCTGGCGGTAAAATAGAGGCTTAATTCAGTGAGTACATCAAGAGCGCAAATGGCAAATAAAGCGGGTGGTTTATCAGAGCTCAAGTCAAGGTTACTTTTTGTTCTTGGTGCACTTTTTGTTTATCGAGTCGGGGCGCATATTCCTGTGCCAGGAATAGATCCTAAGGCTCTGCAATTAATGTTTGAGCAGCAAAGTGGTTCTATTCTGGACATGTTTAACATGTTTTCAGGTGGTGCGTTAATGCGTTTAAGCTTGTTTGCATTAGGAATTATGCCTTACATTTCTGCCTCTATTATTATGCAGTTAATGACGGTCATTATTCCTGCGATGGAACAAATGAAAAAAGAAGGGGAGTCGGGTCGTCGTAAGATTTCTCAATATACTCGCTATGGCACCGTGGTTTTAGCAACTTTTCAAGCGATTGGTATTTCCATGGCCTTGCAAAGTCAGACTGCTGGCGGGTTGTCCGTAGTGGTTAGTCCTGGTGTTAGTTTTCTGGTCATTACGACAGTTACTCTGGTGACAGGGACTGTTTTTCTGATGTGGCTTGGTGAACAAGTGACAGAAAGAGGAATTGGTAACGGCATATCCTTGATTATTTTTGCAGGTATTGTTTCGGGTCTGCCTTCGGCGATTGGCGGTACTTTAGAGCTTGCAAGAACAGGTGAAATGAATGGTGCATTTATTGTATTATTATTCCTGATAGCTATTGCCGTAACCGCGCTGGTCGTATTTGTTGAAAGAGGTCAGCGACGTATCATCATTAACTACCCAAAGCGTCAGCAGGGTCGTAAAATGATTGCGGGTCAAAGCAGCTTTTTACCCTTGAAATTAAATATGGCAGGCGTTATTCCTCCTATTTTTGCATCAAGTATCATTCTATTTCCTGCAACGATTGCAGGCTGGTTTGGTAATGCGCAAGGTTTTTCTTGGTTGCAAGATGTTTCAACACTGCTGTCTCCAGGTCAACCCGTTTATGTAATGTTTTATGCCGCAGCGATTATTTTCTTTTGCTTTTTCTATACTGCATTAGTTTTTAATTCAAAAGAAACGGCTGATAATTTAAAAAAATCAGGTGCTTTTTTACCTGGTGTTAGACCAGGCGCACAAACAACCGCTTATATTGATAAAGTGATGACACGATTAACCTTAATTGGTGCGTTTTATATCACGCTAGTGTGTTTGTTACCTGAGTTCTTGATCGTTTATTGGAACGTACCGTTTTATTTTGGAGGTACTTCCTTATTAATTATTGTTGTTGTGGTAATGGATTTTATCTCTCAGTTGCAAACGCATATGATGTCACAACAATATGACGGGCTAATGAAAAAAGCCAATCTTAAAAAATAATCCTTGTAGGAGTTGAGTTGTGAAGGTTCGTGCATCTGTAAAGAAAATTTGCCGTAATTGCAAAGTTGTTAAAAGAAATGGTGTTCTTAGAGTCATCTGTAAAGATGGTCGACATAAACAACGCCAAGGTTAATATTTATTGCGCTGGATTTGGTTGGATGCTATAATTTCGCGCTTAACTTTAGAATACCATCATGGGAGTATCTAGATGGCACGTATTGCCGGAATAAATATAGCAGACCATAAGCACGCTGAGATTGCGTTAACTGCTATCTATGGAATTGGTCGTCAAACTGCCAAGGACATTTGTAAAGAAGTAGGCGTTGAGCCTTCGGTAAAAATAAAAGAGCTTACGGAAGAGCAGTTAGAAACGATTCGTAATGTTATTGCAAAAATAACCGTCGAAGGTGATCTTCGTCGTGAAGTGTCAATGAACATTAAACGACTAATGGATCTCGGTTGTTATCGTGGAATTAGACATCGTAGAGGCTTGCCGTTAAGAGGGCAGAGAACGAGAACAAATGCTCGTACTCGTAAAGGTCCTCGTAAACCAATTAGAAAGTAAGATATTTTTGTAAAAGGCTTTAAAAATAATGGCAACTCAAAATCGTTCTAAAAAACGCATTAAAAAAGAAGTAGCTGATGGCATAGCTCATGTTCATGCGTCATTTAATAACACAATTGTAACGATTACCGATAGAAAAGGTAATGCGTTATCTTGGGCTACCTCAGGTGGTTCAGGTTTTAGAGGTTCGCGTAAAAGTACCCCTTTCGCAGCACAGGTTGCAGCGGAAAAAGCGGGTAAAATTGCGCTTGAATATGGAATGAAAAACCTTGATGTGATGATTAAAGGACCAGGGCCTGGGCGTGAGTCTGCGGTAAGATCACTTAATAACTTGGGTTTTAAAGTTACTAATATTGTCGATGTGACCCCCATTCCACACAATGGATGTCGCCCACCTAAAAAACGTCGCGTTTAAGATTTCGGAGTAGTTATTATGGCAAGGTATCTAGGACCTACTTGTAAGTTAAGTCGTAGAGAAGGCACAGATCTGTTTTTAAAAAGCAGAGGAAAGTCTTTAGAAGGAAAATGTAAACTGGATCAACGTCCAGGTCAGCATGGTACAGCACGTGCCAGAAATTCTGACTATGCGTTACAGTTAAGAGCAAAGCAAAGAATTCGTAGAATTTATGGTGTGCTCGAAAAACAATTCAGAAATTACTACAAAGCTGCTGCACTACAAAAAGGTGCAACAGGTGAAAACTTATTGAATATATTGGAATCTCGTCTGGATAACGTCGTTTATCGTATGGGATTTGCCAGTACTCGTGCAGAAGCACGTCAATTAGTCTCTCATAAATCAATCGTGGTTAATGGGCAGCTTACTAATATTCCGTCTTATCAGGTTAAAGCTGGTGACGAAATTAAAATTAGAGAAAAAGCTAAAAAACAGCAAAGAATTGTTGATGCCTTAACAGTGACAGAGCAGTACGGTTTCCCTGTCTGGGTTGAAGTGAATTCTAAAGAAATGTCAGCAACTTTTAAATCATTACCTGAGCGTGCTGATTTAGGTAGCGACATGAATGAACAGCTAGTTGTAGAACTTTACTCTAAATAATTCGGTCTGAGAATAAACTATGCAAAAATCTATTGCTGGCTTGCTAAAACCAAACTTGGTCGAAGTCGTCAGTCATTCTGCAAACCATTCAAGAATTGTCATCGAACCCCTAGAACGTGGGTTCGGTCATTCGCTTGGTAACGCGCTTAGAAGAGTGATGTTGTCATCTATTTTAGGCTGTGCGGTTACCGAAGTCGAAATAGATGGTGTATTACATGAGTATACGACTATTGATGGCGTTCAGGAAGATGTTATTGATATTCTGCTTAATCTAAAGCAGTTAGCGGTTATTCTGCACTCAAGAGATGAAGTAACTTTATCTTTAAATAAAAGTGGCGCAGGGGTTATAACAGCGGCTGATATAGATTTGCCTCATGATGTTGAAATCGTCAATCCAGACCAAGTGATTGCGCATTTAACTCAAGCGGGTGAGCTTAATATTAAACTTAAGGTCGAACGTGGTCGCGGTTATGTACCGTCAAGTGTTAGAAAGGAGCAAAGGGAAGGCTCTGCGGTGGTAGGTGCATTAATGGTTGATGCAATTTTTAGCCCTGTGGTTAAAGTTGCCTATTCTGTTGAAAGTACCCGTGTTGAACAGCGTACTGATTTAGATAAATTGATTGTCGAGTTGGAAACTGATGGAACAGTCGATCCAGAAGAGACCATTAAACTTGCAGCAACGATTTTACACGATCAATTATCAGTGTTTGTAGACTTTGAAAAAGTACATGAACAAGCTGCTGAAGAAGCAGTTGTTGAAGAAGAGACTTTTGACCCAGTATTGCTAAGACCTGTTGATGATTTAGAATTAACAGTGCGCTCTGCAAACTGTCTAAAAGCTGAAAATATCTTCTATATCGGTGACTTAATTCAACGCACAGAAGTTGAATTATTAAAAACCCCGAACTTAGGCAAAAAATCATTGACTGAAATTAAAGATATACTTGCCATGAAAGGTTTATCTTTAGGAATGCGTCTTGAAAACTGGCCACCTGAAAATCTGGCAGACCAAAGCCAGGCTGGAATTTAACATACTAAAGGTTATCTCAAAATGAGACATCGCAAATCTGGAAGACAACTTAATAGAAATAGCAGCCACCGTAAAGCTATGTTTAGCAACATGGTAAGCTCTATTCTGAAAAACGAATTAATTAAAACAACTTTGCCAAAAGCGAAAGAATTACGCGGATTTGCAGAGCCTTTAATTACGCTAGCTAAAAAAGACACGGTTGCTAACAGACGTTTAGCGTTCGCAAGATTGCGTGACAAAGAAGCCGTTGCTAAATTATTCAACGAATTAGGCCCTCGCTACCAAGAAAGAGCGGGTGGTTATTTAAGAGTCATGAAATGTGGCTTTAGAACAGGTGATGATGCACCGATGGCTTACGTTGAGTTAGTTGATAGACCTGAACTTGAAGAAGCGAGCGATTAAGCGTTTCTGATAGCTAAGAATAAAAAAGCCAGTCTATGACTGGCTTTTTTTGTGTCTTGAGAAAAATTAATCTAAAAATAGAACCGCGACTTTAGTCGCGGTAAAGCTTTAAAATAAGATTATTTTTCAAGAAACTCTGTTTTATTAGGCTTATCTTTCCATTCATCCGCATCAGGAAGCGGATCTTTAACGTCAGTAATCACTGGCCAGCTTTGTGATAATTCAGCATTGATCTCAATGAAATTCTCTTGATCTTCAGGCAATTCATCTTCTGCAAAAATTGCATTTGCAGGGCATTCAGGTTCGCATAAAGTACAGTCAATACATTCTTCAGGATCAATAACTAAAAAGTTAGGTCCTTCGTGGAAGCAATCGACTGGGCAGACATCTACGCAATCAGTATATTTACATTTAATACAGTTTTCTGTGACTACAAAAGCCATGTTTATTTACCAAATAATTTGTTAAGAATAAGGTGGATACCGCCCCTTATAGTAGCAGAAACCGTGAAAATATTCATTTTAATTATTGATTATGGTGTTTGGAATTCTGTTAAAAAATATAGGGTTTTAACGCTAGGGATTATCAGGCATACTATCGGGTTCTAGGTGTTAGTTTTAGATTATCTATCTATTAAGATAGCTTATATTTACACCTCTTCATTTAAACTTAAAGGAAAATAACAATGGCAAAATATAAATGTAAAACTTGTGGTCATATTTATGATGAAGCAGTAGGGGATCCTAAAAATGGAATAGCTGCGGGAACGCTTTGGGCAGATTTAGCTGATGATTGGGAATGTCCTGGTTGTGGTGCTGCAAAAGTGATGTTTAGAAAGATTAATTAAAAGTTTTATGGTTCGGCTGATAAATATTTATTTATCAGCCGAATTTTTTAAGAAAATAAATAATTAGAATTATATCCCTTCAAGCTTATCTTCCTAAGCTTTCTTTTTACAATTATCTGCTGATAATTAGTGAATCTTCGTTTTCATTTCCAAAAAAATTAGGTTTATATTAATCCTAATCAGATAAAAACCTCTTAATAACTATTGTTATTCAAAGGAGTGAAAAAACAAGTTTTTTCACGTTTGTAAATCCTTAATGCTATTTAAAATCAAGCGATATCTTTGTTGTTAAGAAAAAGGATTTGTCTTTTTGAATGACAAAATCTGTTATTATCAGCCAACCCAATGTTGTATCGGGTCTTCTCATAATAACAACAAAGGCAGACTATGGTTTTTATCTCTCATTCCAATCATGATGCTGATTTTGTCAGCCAATTACGCATTCAGCTTGAAAGTTTTGCTTTAGATACTTGGGTTGATTACGATAATTTAAACGCAAGAAGTTAATCTTAAATAATAAGCTTTGAGTTAAAATGTAAATCTCAATGTTAAATTTGGACTTAAATTAGTTATGTCAAACCAAACAACAGCAATCACTTTCTGGGATATTCCTCAAAACCTTAAATACGAAGAACCCATTGATGAAAGCAGTCCATTTTTTGTGGATACGGCAGAAGCGCGTGGACATTTTAGTTTTAATCGCATTTATAAAAGCCTGTTTCTTGACCCTAACTCAATGAGTTTTAAAACTACGCCGCCTAATCGTGTTTATCAATTATTTTTAGGGCATCGAGGTTGTGGTAAAAGTAC